>JAJFLN010000169.1 GCA_021772705.1 Candidatus Cloacimonadota bacterium
CATAGTGGGGCGAACGGATCTTGAATCTGGCCAATGCTTCCAGCGAACCAGGAACGGATGACGGCTGCGCCCGGCAGGATCCGGAAAGTTGACAGAAAAGTACTCTTTGCGGTAATTTGCTATCGGTTTGCTGGGCGATCCGTCCGGCGACGAAACGGAGCTTTCATGAGATTGACCGCACAGGAAGAGTACGGATTGCGCTGCCTTCTCCAGGTGGCTCGGGAGCCAGGCGGGTTCCTGACCATCACCGAGATTGCCGGCCGAGAAGGACTGAGTGCTCCTTACGTGGCCAAGCTCATGCGGGTCCTTCGCGAGGCGGGTCTGGTGGAGAGCATCCGGGGTCAGAAGGGCGGATTTCGTCTGGCTCTAAGACCCGATCAGGTCAACCTGGGCCACGTGCTTCGCTGCCTCGACGGATCGCTCTATTCCAAGGACTTCTGCAAGCGTTACACCGGCATCGAGGAGTCCTGCGCCCACGACTCCGACTGCTCGGTCCGGGCACTCTGGACCGTGCTCGACCACGCCGTGCAGCAGGTCCTGATGAAGATGTCGTTGAAGAGCCTGCTCTGCCATGAGGAGGAGCTGGACTTCTGGGTCAAGAGCCACCCCGGCGCCAGCGCCGGTAACCGGGAAATCAACGCCATCGAAGAAGCCGGGTAGGGGCGAGCAGGACGACTGACGGGTCGCGAGCCGCGAGGCTCCTTCGGCCCAGATCAACACAGGATCAAGGGAGAACAGGCATGGAGGAAGGCAGCACCGTTCTGGAGCGGCAAAAGCAAATCCAGGAGCTGACGAACCGGAAGTACGACGCGGGCTTCGTGACCGACGTGGAGCAGGACTTTTTCCCCAAGGGTCTGAGCGAGGACGTGGTCCGTCTGATCTCCGCCAAGAAGGATGAGCCCGATTTCTTGCTCCAGTGGAGGCTCAAGGCCTACCGCCACTGGCTGCGGATGACGGAGCCGAAGTGGCCCAACGTTCACTATCCCCAGATCGACTTCCAGGACGTCTACTACTACGCCTCCCCCAAGACTGACGAGGATCGGCCCAAGAGTCTCGATGAGGTGGATCCCGAGATCCTGGCCACCTTCGAGAAACTCGGGGTCCCTCTGAACGAGCGGGCTCGTCTGGCCGGCGTGGCCGTCGACGCTGTCTTCGATAGCGTCTCCGTCGCCACCACCTTCCGGGAGACCCTGGCGGAGAAGGGCATCATCTTCTGTTCCTTCTCCGAGGCCGTCAAGGCCCACCCGGACCTGATCCGCCGGTATCTGGGAAGCGTCGTTCCCTACAGCGACAACTTCTACGCGGGTCTCAACTCCGCCGTCTTCAGCGACGGTTCCTTCTGTTACATCCCGAAGGGCACCCGCTGCCCTATGGAGCTGTCGACCTATTTCCGGATCAACGCTGCCGACACGGGTCAGTTCGAGCGGACTCTCATCGTCGCCGAGGAGGGGGCCTATGTCAGCTACCTCGAGGGCTGCACGGCCCCCATGCGGGACAAGAATCAGCTTCACGCGGCTGTGGTGGAGCTGGTGGCCCTCGATGACGCCGAGATCCGTTACTCCACGGTGCAGAACTGGTATCCGGGAGACAAGGACGGCAAGGGCGGCATCTACAACTTCGTCACGAAGCGGGGCAAGTGCGCCGGCCCTCGATCCAAGATCTCCTGGACCCAGGTCGAGACCGGCTCGGCCATCACCTGGAAGTATCCCAGCGTGATCCTCCAGGGAGATGACTCCGTCGGCGAGTTCTACTCCGTCGCCTTGACCAACAACATGCAGCAGGCCGATACGGGCACGAAGATGATCCACCTGGGCAAGAACACCCGGAGCACCATCATCTCCAAGGGCATCTCCGCCGGCCGGGGGCAGAACAGCTATCGGGGCCTGGTCAAGGTCGCCAAGGGAGCCCGTCACGCCCGCAACTACACCCAGTGCGACTCCCTGCTCATAGGCGACAAGTGCGGCGCCCACACCTTCCCCTACATCGAGGTGGGAAACCCGACCGCCCGGGTGGAGCATGAGGCGTCGACCTCGAAGATCGGGGAAGACCAGTTGTTCTATTGTCTCCAGCGTGGCATCAAGGAAGAAGATGCCGTGTCCATGATTGTCAACGGCTTCTGCAAGGAAGTCTTCAAGAAGCTCCCCATGGAGTTCGCCGTGGAAGCCCAGAAGTTGCTCGGTGTTTCCCTCGAAGGGGCCGTGGGCTGATAAAGGAGTATCCGTGCTCGACATCAAGAACTTGCATGTGAAAGTGGAAGGCCGTGAGATCCTCAAGGGTCTCACCCTTCAGGTCGGGGCCGGCGAGGTCCACGCCATCATGGGGCCCAACGGCTCCGGGAAGAGCACTCTGGCCCAGGTCCTGGCCGGCCGGGACGCCTACGAGATCACCGAGGGCTCCGTGAGCTACGATGGCGGGCAGGATCTGCTGGCGATGGCCGCCGAGGATCGGGCCGCCGCTGGAGTCTTCCTGGCCTTTCAGTATCCCGTGGAGATCCCTGGAGTGGGAAACACCTACTTCCTCAGGACGGCCATGAATGCCATCCGGAGGACCCGGGGCGAAGAGGAGCTCGACGCCATCGACTTCTTGTCCCTGGCGAAGGCGAAGATGAAGCTCGTCGAGATGGATCCCAGCTTCATGAGCCGGTCGGTCAACGAGGGTTTCTCCGGCGGCGAGAAGAAGCGGAACGAGGTCTTCCAGATGGCCGTGCTGGAACCGAAGCTGGCCATCCTGGACGAGACCGATTCAGGTCTCGACATCGACGCCCTCAAGATCGTCGCCAACGGCGTCAACTCCCTCCGTTCTCCCGAGAGGTCCATGATCGTGATAACCCACTACCAGAGGCTGCTGGACTACATCGTTCCAGATCAAGTTCACGTCCTCAGCGGGGGGAAGATCGTTCGATCCGGCGACAAGAGTCTGGCCCTCGAGCTGGAGCAGTCCGGCTACGTCATCTTCGGCGAGGAGGCCGCCCAGGCCGCCGCCGCCGGCGGAGGGGCCTAGGCGATGGACGCACGAGAGAGTTTGCTTGCAGCCTACGAGGCGAGCAAGGGGCAGATCGGACTCGGCGACTCCGATCGAATCCGGACCCTCAGGCGGGATGCCCTCGAGAGCTTCGCCGACCTGGGCTTTCCTCGAACTTCCAACGAAGACTGGCGCTACACCAGCGTCAGCAAGATGACGCCTCTGGAGTTCAAGCGGCCTTCCTCCTTCCAGCCCGACGGCTCGGCATCCACGGAGCTGCAGCGCCTACGGTCCGTGTTCCTCGGCGGTACAGCTGGACGAATGCTGGTGTTCCTCAACGGACGGTTCCTTCCCGAACTGTCTTCGTTCAACGGGGAGATGCCGGGGGTCGAGACCCTCAGCCTCGCCGCCGCCCGGAAGTCTCACTCCGACCTGGTCGAGAAGCACCTGGCTCGGTATGCCACCCTGGAAGGACGATCCTTCTCGGCTCTGAACACAGCCTTCCACGAGGACGGCGCCTTCGTCCACGTGGCGAAGGATGTGGCCGCCAAGTTCCCCATCCACCTGGTCTTCGTGGCCAACGGTCCCGAGCGACCCATGGCGATCCATCCTCGGAACCTGATCGTCCTCGAGGCCGGCAGCAGCGCCTCCGTGATTCAGTCCTACGTCGGTCTCGCTTGCGAGTCCTACCTGACCAACGTGGTGACCGAGACCGTGATCGGTGAGAACGCTCATCTGGAGCACTTCAAGATTCAGCAGGAAGGTCGCCGTGCCTTTCACATCTCGGACCTGCGGATCGATCTGGCTCGACACGGCGTGATGTCCGATTGCTCCATCGCCATCGGCGGCTCACTGGCCAGGAATGACGTGACGGGAAACCTGCGAGCCGAGGGGGCCGAGTGCCACCTGAATGGCCTCTACATGGTTACCGGAAACCAGCACGTGGACAATCACACCACCCTGGACCACGTCAGCCCCCACACCATCAGCCGGGAGAACTACAAGGGCATTCTCGATGCCTCGTCCCGGGCGGTCTTCAACGGCAAGGTCATCGTCCGGCCCGATGCCCAGAAGACCGACTCCGTCCAGAGCAACAAGAACCTGCTTCTGTCCGAGAACGCTGTGGTCGACACCAAACCTCAGCTGGAAATCTTCGCCGACGACGTCAAATGCGCCCATGGCGCCGCCATCGGTGAACTCGACGAAGACGCCCTGTTCTACCTTCGGGCACGAGGCATCCCTCGAGCCGAGGCCCGGGCGCTTCTCACCCATGCCTTTGCCAGCGAGATCGTCGACCGGATCCGGTGGGATGCTTTGCGGCGCCGCCTGGACGGAAACATCTCGCTCTGGCTGTCCTCCTCATCCTCGGAGGCCCAGGAGGTCTCATGACCGTCATCACCAAGGAAGCTCCGCCCAGGGTGGAGGGGCGTACGTTCGATCCCGAGACGATCCGGTCCGACTTTCCCATCCTCTCCCGGGAGGTCCACGGAAAGCCCTTGGTCTACCTGGACAATGCCGCCACGTCCCAGAAGCCCGCGGTAGTCATCGAAGCTCTGGAGAACTATTACCGGGAGCTCAACTCCAACGTCCACCGAGGCGTCCACCTGCTGTCCCAGAAGGCTACCGATGCCTACGAGGGAGCCCGGGAGACGCTTCGGGCGTTCATCAATGCCAGGAGTCTCGCCGAGGTCATCTACGTCAGAGGCACCACGGAAGCGATCAATCTCGTGGCCTCGACCTATGGCCGGCGCAACGTGGGCGAGGGCGACGAGGTCGTCATCACCGCCATGGAGCACCACTCCAACATCGTTCCCTGGCAGCTGCTCTGCGAGGATAAGGGCGCCCGTCTCCGGGTGGCCCCCATGGACGACACAGGGACTCTGCAGCTCCCTGAGTTGGAGAAGCTCCTGGGGCCTCGGACCCGTTTGCTGTCTCTGGGCCACGTCTCCAATGCCCTGGGCACAATCAATCCCCTGCGGCAGATCATCGACATGGCCCACGATCGGAACATCCCCGTGATGGTCGACGGGGCACAGGCCGTCCCTCACCTGGCAGTGGACGTTCAGGCCCTGGACTGTGACTTCTACGCCTTCTCGAGCCACAAGCTGTACGGGCCGACCGGGATCGGCGTCCTCTACGGCAAGGAAGCCCTGCTGAAGGAGATGCCTCCCTACCAGGGGGGCGGGGACATGATCCTCTCCGTCAGCTTCGAGAAGACCACCTACAATGCTCTTCCCTACCGCTTCGAGGCCGGGACGCCGAACATCGCTGACGCCATCGCTTTCGGCAAGGCGGTGGAGTACTTCCAGGAGCAGATGGCCTCGGGTCTGCTGGAGTACGAGGAGCAGCTGCTCGACTATGCCACGGAACAGGTGGGGGCCTTGCCGGGGGTGAGGATCATCGGTACGGCTTGTGAAAAAGTCGGCGTCGTCTCTTTTGTGCTGGACTGCGCTCATCCCCACGACATCGGAACCATCGTCGATCAGGAGGGCGTGGCGATCCGGACGGGCCACCACTGCGCCCAGCCAGTGATGGAGCGGTTCCAGATCCCCGCCACGGCGCGTGCGTCTTTCGGGATGTACAACACCCGGGCTGACGTGGATGCTCTTGTTCGCTCTCTGCACAAGGTGATTGAGGTGTTTGGCTGATGTCGGATCTGAAAGACCTGTATCAAGAAGTGATCCTGGATCACTGCAAGGCTCCCCGGAATTTCCGGGAGATGGAGGCGCCCGACAAGAGCGCTGACGGCAGGAATCCGCTCTGCGGCGACCAGCTGACCCTGTTCGTCAAGATGGATGGCGACAAGGTCCAGGATGTCTGTTTCGTCGGAAACGGCTGCGCCATCTCCAAGGCCTCTGCTTCCATGATGACTGGCGCAGTGAAGGGAAAGTCCATCCAGAAGGTCCAGGAGCTCTTCAACCTGTTCCACGACATGGTGACGGCCCGCAGCCCTGCCGAAGCCAGCGCGGAGGGACTGGGAAAGCTGGCTGTCTTTTCAGGCGTCTGCGAGTTTCCCGTCCGGGTCAAGTGCGCCAGCCTGTCCTGGCATACCTTGCAGGCGGCCCTCAAGGACGAGGGGACCTGCTCCACGGAATGAAGGGACTCCGGGTAATCGAGGGGACCGTTAACTTGGCACTCGCCCACTCGTCCTGTAACATGATGGGGTGGAAGAGAACGGGCGAGACCAAAGACTGATGAACGAGCAGGAGCTTCAAGATCAAGTAGGCCATCTAACCAAGATCGGCATCGCTCTCACCAGCGAGCACGATCTGGACAGGCTGCTCGAGCTGATCGTCCTCGAGGCTCGAGACTTCACCAAAGCGGACGCCGGGAGTCTCTACATCCGGGAAGGGGACCGGCTCCGGTTCGCCGTTGGCCAGAACAAGTCCCTGAATATCGGCATCGGACCTCAGCCGCCCGACGCGCCCACGTTCCGGAACATGTACATCCCGATCTCCCGGAAGAGTCTGGCCGGTTACGTCTGCGAGACCGGCGAGACGATCAACCTGGAAGATGCCTACACCATCGCCGAGGACAGCCCCTTCCAGTTCAACCGGGCGTTTGACGAGAAGTCCGGTTACCGGACGCAATCCATGCTCCTGGTCCCTATGCGGAACCAGAAGCAGAAGATCCTTGGCGTCTTGCAGCTCATCAACTCCACGTCGAAGGAAGGGAAAGTCATCCCCTTCGCCGAGAGCATGGAGCACCTGGTGACGTGCATCGCCAGCCAGGCAGCCTGTGCCATCGACAACGCGCAGCTCACTTCCGCCATCAAGGAGGCCCACCTCGACACGATCTATCGGCTGGCCATCGCCGCCGAGTACCGGGACGAGGACACGGCTCTTCACCTGAAGAGGATGAGCAACTACTCGGCCATCATCGCCCGCCACTACGGTCTGCCGGAGGACCGCTGCGAGATCGTTCTCTATGCCAGTCCGATGCACGACGTGGGCAAGCTGGGAATCCCCGATGCGATCCTCCTCAAGCCGGGCCGGCTCACCAGTATCGAGCGAGAGATCATGCAGACCCACACCAGCATCGGCGCCAAGATCCTGTCAGGATCTCAGTCCGAGCTCCTCGAGATCTCTCGCATCATCGCCCTGACTCATCACGAGAAGTTCGACGGCAACGGCTACCCTCTGGGCCTCGCCGGCGAGGACATCCCCATCGAGGGCCGGATCGTGGCTCTGGCCGACGTCTTCGACGCCCTCACCAGCCGCCGCTGCTACAAGCCCGCTTACGAACTCGAGAAGGTCATGGCCATGCTCAACTCCGATCGTGGCAAGCACTTCGATCCCGGAGTCTTTGACGCCTTCGATCGCGGCTACGACGAGATTCTGGAGATCTATAACCGGTATCGGGAGTAGGGGGCCGGGCCTCGGGTGACGGGCCGGGGGCTTCCGGGGGGCTTTTTACCACGGAGATCATAGAAGAGATCACGGAGATCACAGAGCCGTTTTCGGTAAGGCTGCGAGTGGTTGGGCTGGGATACGGGGACACACGACTGGACCCGAATTCCTGGGGTACACGTGCTGACTGGCAGTCGACGGCGAATTCGGGTCCAGTCGTATGTCCCCGTATCCCCGTATCCCCGTATCCCCGGGTAGCTGGAGGCTGAGCTAAGATCAAAAGGATCTCTGTGATCTCCGTGACCTCTGAGAACCCTGTGTAACTCCCCGTGTCATCGCGGCTGAAGCCACCCGTGCCTGGGATACCTCCAGGAATCGCTGACTTTCTTGACGGGGACAGGCGTTTCCTTGTATCATGCGCCTCCTTCTTTCGGGGGGATAGGGTCCGGGAGGACTGCTCATGAAGAACCGCGAAATCCTCGAACTCGAGGTGAATGGACATCGCCGTCAGACAGCGGCGCGGCCTTATGACGTGCTGCTCGATGTGCTTCGCGATGGCCTGGATCTGACGGGGACGAAGCGGGGATGCGACATGGGTACCTGTGGCTGTTGCACGGTCCTGATGGACGGAAAGCCGGTCCTGTCCTGCCTGACTCTGGCGGGTCAGTGCGAGGGCAAGGCGATCACCACGATTGAGGGTCTGAAGGACGGAGCCCATCTGCACCCGCTGCAGAAGTGCTTCGCCGATGCCGGCGGAAGTCAGTGCGGCTTCTGCACGCCCGGATTCCTCATGACCTGCACGGCCCTGCTGGAGAAGAACCAGGAACCCTCCGATGGGGAGATCCGGGAAGCCATCAGCGGGAACATGTGCCGTTGCACCGGCTACGTGAAGATCATCGAGGCCATCCAGCAGTCCGCTGAAGTCCTCCGGGCCAGGAAGGCCGGGAACGAGGGCCAGGCCGATGTCTGAGCCAAAGAGCGGGGCGGCCAAGGGCGTCATCGGACAGCGTCTGCCTCTGGTGGATGCCCGGAAGAAGACCACCGGCGAGGCCGTCTACACCGACGACATCCGTTTGCCGAACACCCTGGTGGGGAAGATCCTCCGCAGCCCCCACGCCCATGCGCGCATCAAGGGGATCGATACGAGTCGTGCCCTCGCCCTGCCGGGAGTCGCGGCGGTGGTCACCGGCGCCGAGAACAGGGCGAACTTCGGCGTCTTGCCCATCAGCAAGGACGAGACGGCTCTGGCCGTGGACAAGGTGATCTTCGTCGGCGATCAGGTCGCTGCCGTGGCCGCCGAGGACGAGGAGATCGCCCTGGAGGCTCTGGGACTGATCCAGGTGGACTACGAGGTCTACCCCGCATTCCTGCAGCCCGAAGACAGCTTGAAGGACGTGGCAGATCCGGCTCACAAGATCCACGCCCGGACCGTGGGTGAGACCAACGTCCACAAGCAGGTGGATCAGCACTTCGGAGACGTGGATGCAGCGCTGAAGGACGCCCGGATCGTCCGCCGCGGCCACTTCGAATTCGGCAGCGTGACCCACGCTTTCACGGAACCTCACTGCGTGATCGCCCGGTATGACACCGACGGCAAGCTCACCCTCTGGTCGGCGACCCAGGTGCCCCACTACGTCCATCGAGCTCTGGTGGAGGTGACCGGTCTTCCCATGCACGCCATCCGGGTGATCAAGCCCATGGTCGGCGGCGCCTTCGGCGGCAAGAGCGATCCCTTCCCCCACGAGATGGCCGCGGCCCTGCTCTCCATGAAGAGCGGCCGGCCCGTCAAGATCCTCTTCGATCGAGAGGAGGTCTTCCTCAGCCACCACGGACGGCATCCGACGAAGACCGACATCGCGGTCGCCCTGGACAGGGACGGCAAGATCAGCGGCCTGGATCTGAAGGTGCTGATCGACGGCGGCGCCTGGGGCAGCTTCGGAGTCGTCACCACCTATTACAACGGGGTCCTCTCCGCCGGGCCCTACGATGTCTCCAACTTCAGGTACTCGGGCAAACGGGTCTACACCAACAAGCCTCCCTGCGGAGCCATGCGGGGTCATGGAGCCGTCAACAGCCGCTTCGCCTTCGAGGTCCTCCTTGACGAGATCGCCGAGGAGCTGGGCGAGGATCCCTGCGAGCTGAGGCTGAAGAACTTCCTGCCCGAGTACACCACGACGATCAACGAGTTCCGGATCACTTCCAATGGTATCGCCGAGGGAATGCTGCGGGCCATGGAACGCTCAGGCTGGAAAGAGAAGTATCGTCAGCTGCCTCCGGGCCGCGGGATTGGCGCGGCCTGCGGTTTCTACATCAGCGGCTCGGCACTTCCCATCCACTGGTCCAAGTTGCCCCAGTCCACGGTGCACCTGAAGATCGACATGGACGGCGGCGTCACGGTCCACGCCGGTACCGCCGACATCGGCCAGGGCTCGGACACCATGCTCGCCCAGTGTGTGGCCCAGGTCCTGGGGCTGCCCATGTCCCGTCTCCGGGTCTACACCGCTGACAGTGACATGGACCCCGTCGATCTGGGCAGCTACTCCAGCCGGGTGACCTTCATGGCCGGCAATGCTGCCCGTCGCGCCGCCGAGCAGATCCGGACCGAGCTGATCGAAGCCGCCTCCCGCCTGACGGGCTACCCGGCAGAGGGGTTCGTCCTGGAGGATGAACTCGTGGTCTACACGCCCCTGCCGCGGATCAGGATGAGCTACATGGAGGCCCTGACGGAGGCCCTTGCCGATCGGGGCGCCCTGATCGCCAGGGGAAGTTACCAGTCCCCTCCTATGGGGGGGAAGTTCAAGGGCGCTGCGGCGGGGCTGTCTCCGACGTACAGTTTCCAGTCCTACATCTCGGAGGTCACGGTAGACGAGGAGACCGGGTTCGTGAAGGTCGAGAAGGTCTGGGCCGCCCACGACTGCGGCCGGGCCCTGAACCCGATCGCCGTGGAGGGTCAGGTGGAGGGTTCGATCCACATGGGGCTGGGACAGCTGCTGTCGGAACAGTTCCGCTACCACGACGGCAACGTGCTCAACCCGAACCTGTTGGATTACAAGACCCTGTCGGCGAAGGAGATGCCCGAAGTGGAGTGCATCCTCATCGAGTCCGGAGATCCCGAAGGGCCCTTCGGCGCCAAGGAGTGCGGCGAAGGGCCGCTGTTGCCGATCCTGCCATCTGTGGCCAATGCCATCCACGATGCCGTTGGAGTCCGGATACGCCGATTGCCGGTCACGCCGGAGGATATCCTTCAGGGTATCCAGAAGAACCGGATGGAGAGATCCGATGTTGCTGCCAAGATTCGAGTTGCATAGGCCGTCCTCCGTTGATGAGGCTCTGACCATCGCCGCCCGCCATGCCGGCGATTGCGATTTCATCGCCGGGGGGACTGACCTGCTGCAGAACTACAAGAACCGCCTCAATCCCCGGGGCCACGTGGTCAGCCTTCTGGGAATCGATGCGCTGCAGGAGCTGTCACCGACCCGGATCGGCGCACTGACTACTCTGGCCCGCATCGAAGAAAGCGAGACCATGCGGCGGGAGTTGCCCATTCTGGTGGAGGCAGCCTCGAAGGTCGCCAGCCCCTTGGTTCGTCAGACCGCGACCTTGGGGGGGAACCTGCTCGTCGAGACCCGTTGCTACTACTTCAACCAGAGCGAGTTCTGGCGGCGATCGAAAGGCTACTGCCTGAAGGCCGAAGGCGATGTCTGTCTCGTCGTGCCCCAGAAGGAAACCTGCTACGCCGCTTTCTCCGGCGACATGGCTCCGGCGCTGATGGCCCTCGGGGCGTCGGCGAGGCTGAAGAGTCTCGACGGAGAACGGATCGTCAAGCTGACGGAGTTCTACGAGGGCGACGGGATCAAGCGGTACGTCCTGCGGCCCGGCGAGCTGGTTCAAGGTGTCGAGTTGCCGCCGTCGGCGACATCCCTCCGAGGAGCCTACAGAAAGCTCCGGCTCCGGGACACCTTCGACTATCCCGAGCTGGGTCTGGCCGTCACTCTGGGCATGGAGGGCGAGAAGATCCGGGAACTACACGTCTGTGCCGCAGCCATGGAGACCGTGCCGCTCTGCTTTGACGACCTGACCGGTTCGCTTCACGGGCAGCCGCTGTCGGACTCCCTGATTCAGCTGCTGGGGGAACGGATCGTGAAGCGAGTGAAGCCCGTGAAGAACACGGCCCTGTCACCCAACTACAGGCGCAAGATGGTGATGGTCTACCTGCGCCGCATGCTGGAACAGCTGGCCACGGCTGGTAACTGAGCCGGAGCCCATGCCTCGGAAGGCGGCTGTTGAACATCTGACTCCGATCCTGAAGAAGGCCGTCTCGGGAGGCTCGGGCGACTCGATTGGGGGTCCCGGTTGGGGCATCGCTCGGGAGGACTGCCTTTCCTTTCTCGCTCGATTGCCTGAGGAGTCTCTGGATCTGATCGCCACGGACCCGGCCTACAGCGGAATGAACAACCATCTGAAGTTCGGCCATGGGCGTATCGTGGGGCGCTATGGGGATCCGGCCAACGATAAGTGGATGCAGGAGTTCCGTGATTCGCCGGAGTCTTTCCTTCGATTCCTCGAGCTCTGCCACCGGGTCCTCAAGCCGGATCGGCATCTCTATGTGATGTTCGATTCCTTCTCCATGCTCAGCCTGGGCCATCTGGTGCGGCAGGTGTTCGACGTGAAGAACGTGATCGTGTGGGACAAGGTTCGTCTCGGCATGGGTCATCACTTCCGCCGCCGTCACGAGTTCATCATCTTTGCCGGCAAGGGTAAGAGGAAGGTGGCGCACAGGGCGTTCCCCGATGTCTGGCGAATCAAGCGTGTCCACCGGGGTGCCTATCCGACGCAGAAGCCCCGGGAGCTCTTCGAGATCATGATTGCCGCGAGCACCGAGAAGGGCGAGACGGTGTGTGATCCATTCACCGGGGCTTCCAGCAGCGGAGCCGCGGCGCTGACGGCATCGAGGAGCTTCATCGGATGCGATGTGAACAACCGGTCTCTCGAGGTGTCAGGCGAGAGATTGAAGAGCATCGTCGGAGGTGGCGGCGATCCGCTGCAGCCGAAGTGTCAGGTGCCCGAAGGCGAGCCTCTCTTCTGGCGACGGTGAGGTTCGGCGGGAATGAGGAAGGCCTCCTTCGAGTCCTGTAGAGAGACTGCCGGGAGGCCCGTGGATCGGTGATGGTTACCGAGAAGTGAAAGCTACTTCTTCTTTCGAACAGGCGCCTTTCGCTTGGCCGGAGCCTTTCTGGCAGGAGCCTTTCTGGCCGGGGCCTTCTTCTTGGCCGGAGCCTTCTTCTTGGCCGGAGCCTTCTTGGCTGGAGCCTTTCTGGCCGGAGCCTTCTTCTTGGCTGGGGCCTTCTTCTTGGCCGGAGCCTTCTTCCTGGCCGGGGCCTTCTTCTTGGCCGGGGCCTTCTTCTTGGCCGGAGCCTTCTTGGCTGGCGCCTTCTTCTTGGCCGGGGCCTTCCTGGCCGGAGCCTTCTTGGCTGGCGCCTTCTTCTTGGCCGGGGCCTTCTTCTTGGCTGGGGCCTTCTTCTTTGCTGGGGCCTTCTTCTTGGCCGGCGTCATCTTGGCAGCTGCGGTCCTGCTTGCAGTCGCCTTCTTGCCGGCCGGCTTGGAGACGGACTTCTTGGCCTTGTCCGACGTCACCATACCGAGTCCTTCCTTTCCTCCCGCCTTAATTGAAACCGACCGGCGTCCGTTGGTCAGTCTGGGTTTTCTCCGCCGGCGGGATAGTGGCGCAATTTGCGAACGGAGACCCTGGTTTGCGAGTATACTGACCGGCTCCAGTTGCGTCAATACTGCGTTTGCATCCGGTGACGCGTGTGGGTCCGATACAGAAGTGTGCGCGGCTACGTACCTGAAAGTCCTCTTCGCTGCTGCATTAATACTCGATTGCTCCATTGGCAATAGATCGGCGGAAGGATCGCCTCGACGATTTGAACGACCTTCGCGCCCCCCGAAACTCTCCATCGGCGATCATATGATCACCATTCGACATGTTATCGATACGATCATAATCTCGAGAAGTTGCATCCAGGGTTTCCTCGAGACAGCTCTCCTCGATCTCCCCGACCTCTGATCCGCCATATTACAGGCCCAGCCGGGTGCATGTACCGTAGGGGGTCCCCACCTCCGTGGGCCCCC
>JAJFLN010000170.1 GCA_021772705.1 Candidatus Cloacimonadota bacterium
GTTCGCCCCACTATGGATGCGGGCATCCATAGTAGGACGAACGGATCGGGAAAACTCGGCCATTCAGTCGTCCTGGATGCGGGCATCCATAGTGGGGCGAACGGATCCGGAATAGGCCAGGGGACCCCCTACGGGACATGCACCCGAGAGATCGCCGTGTGCTTGACAACAGCAGGTACCGCGGACATGCTGGCGACGTTGCCCGAGTCGGACACAGTCGGCGGGACTGTCTGCAGCGTCCTGGCAGGTCAAGGCGGCCTGACCGCGCGTTCTTCGGCATCGAATCGAGAAGGCAGTCTGAGGCTCCTTGTCCTGAGTGCCCGGATGAGGACCTGCCTCACGACGTGGTCTCGAGGACCAACGTGGTCGAGAGTGGGCAGGTCACCATCGATTGGCTGATGTCCTATCGCTGTTGGTCCTATGGCGCACTCGTCCGCCCCATCCCGAGATCCGCGGTTTGTTCTTCCTTCGCGCCGTTCAGGGTGCCGGCATCCAGCCTCGGGACCTCAGCTCTGTGGCCAGGGAATGGGCAATCTCACGGTTGCCCAGGGCACGGGCATGTATCGTGTCGATCCGGCCATCGGCCAGGAATGAGTGCAACTCCTGGGCGCTTCGGCCTCTCAGGTCTGGCAGAAGGTCTCTATGGGCTACCCCCTGCTGCGCGGCCATCTCGGCGATCCAGCGATGGACCTCCGAGTGAGCATAGCGGTCACCCTCCCAGTCGAAGTAGGGCACCGTGGCCAGCAGCAGCGGGATACCCCGATCGCGACAGCCCTGAACGATCTTGCCCAGAGAGTCTCTTGCGTACTGGAGACCCAGGATGAGTTCCTTCGGCTCGAAAGACGGATCGAGCCACGCTGCCACCCTGGATGCTCCCATCTGCAGAGCGCCGTACCAGCTCGAGAACTTGAGCTGGCGCCTGTGCCAGACTGGTGAGCCGAAGTCGGTGACGTAGGGGTAGACGTTGCGGTAGCTCACGTAGACGGTCTCATCTCCTTGCTGCTCGACGCTCGTGAGATCCTCGAACACTGGAATGGCGATCTCGGCAGTCTTGGAAGCCGTGACGTCGTTGAGGCACATCGGGAAGATGACGATGTCCGGCTGGAACTGAAAGCCGACCTCCGTGAGCCAGGCGGCGACGTTTCGAGCATCGTACCCGTCCACGCCTCCGTTCAGCACTTCCACTCTTCCAGGGTCAGTCAGGAACAGCTTCGCCAGGTCGACGTCACGCCCCAGATGGTGGTCCAGGCGAAACTCGAGGAGACGGGCATCCTTGAGCAGGTAGGCGCGGAGATCCTTGAGATCGACAGCCAGCTGGGCATAGTCCTCGTCGGCGAGAGAACGCAGCCTTGCTTTGTCGGCAGTCAGCAGTTCCCTGACAGTCACGTCGCCATTGCCGACTTCCCAGCCCGGGGTCAAGATTCTGGAGAGGAATCCCTGCCGCTTCAGAGCGGTGGAGATGTGCCCCAGGGCAAGCTGCAGGTCCGCCACCCTCTCCTCAGGAGTGGCCGCCGCCCTCGGAGTCATGTCCTTCAGGATCGTCGGATAGGCAAACTGGCGAATCTGGCTGAACATCTCCGGGTCGTTCAGGGCAATCTCGAGAAACGTGGCGATGTCCTCACCGAGACGGGCACCGGCGCCCCGCGAAACCGAATCCCCGATCAGCAGAATCCGGCGCGCTCCTTTCGGCTTGGTACGCTCGTATCGATTTGAGAAACCGACCATGCCGTGCTCGTTGGTCTCGCTCTGGAATCGGTTGTTGGTCCAGGTGAGGCCAGGTCGATAGACGTAGCCGATCTCGGGATCCGGGTGAACTTCAGTAATCGCCTCCTGGGATCGCGTCTGGGACTCGCCCTCGACCCGGACGACAGCTATCACCTGGCGATGAATCTGCGCAGACCTCAGAAGACGGTCGCCCACCCGAACCGCAAAGGCCACCGAGACAGCCAGCAGGAGCAGCCGGCACCCGGTTCCTCGCCAGCCAACCAGCACCCGTCTTGCCGCCATCTACACGTTCACCCCAGCCTCTCGACAGGAAGGGTTTGCAGTCCTGGCTACCATCCTCCAGACCTCAGACTCTCCACGCGGTGTCGAGGACGGTCCTATCGACCCACTTCACGACGGCCACCGGATCAATGGAGACCGACAGACGACTCTGGCCCTGAAGGACCGTGCTGTCATTGGCCGTGACGGTGTCGATGCGGAGCGCCGGAGCCGCGGGGCTCGGCCGGAATCCGCCGGCAAGCAGCAGGATGGGCACCAGAGGAGTCAGGCTCCGGAGCCGTGTCGGGGAAGCTCGATGGTGAGAGGGGACGAATACTCGACTGAGGGTGGGACTTTGATACATGTGACAAACTCCTGCTCTTCTGAATTCTCGGCCTTCTCTCGGGACCTGACAGGCCTTGCCAGAGCCACAGGCGCCGCCGGAGATCGGCCTATATTCCGGGGAGTACAGCGTCGCGATGTAGTCGCTCGTCTGGTCAGCTGTGTCGAAACTGGAACAGCACAGCACTCCGGAATCCAAAACTGCCTGCGCTTCGTACTGTTCTCTTGTCCGCCGCTGCACCTGGCCGTCCTCGGTGGTTTCACGTCGCCGCTAAGGGCCCGCGCAAGAATAACTACGCAGTTTCGCATCCCATCTTCAGGCCATCTTCGGCCGCTCCTCAATCGCGGAATCCTCGACGTAGCCCACTACGCCTCCGGTCCCGCTCGCTCGAACCAGCCGAATCTGCCCCAAATCTGGGCGTGCCTTCTGCGCATTTCCTCCTGCGCGGCCCCTTACATTATTACATACTTCTCAGTCTGCAGCTTCCGTATCTACCTTCGCAGAGGAATTCAAAGATGGGAGGATCCCATGTGGGTCATGGGTTTCGGGATCGGTCGAAAATAGATGTGACGAAGACGGGAGTCTGGCATGTTTCGTGCGGGTATGGACCGGAATGGCATGCTCATTGCTGCGTTACCACCGACGGAGGGGGAAACAAAAAACCCCGGCCTCACGAAGAGGCCGGGGAGATTCAGAATAACGCTGGTTGTAGTTGATCCGCAGCAGGTCATCGTTGACGTCCACTGTGTTGGTGGCGCCGACGACATAACCCGTTCATGCGGCATTCAGTCCAGCTGCTCGAGTGTCGGACTCGGACGTGCTGTACTCGATCTGCAACAGGCTGTTGCAGCTCATCCCCGCCCAGAATGGGCAGGGCAGCCAACAGGGGGAATGGCAGTCATACTTCCATTTTTGGACCTATTATGGAATTCTAAGTTCCATGTTCAAGCGGCGATTCGGTGATCCCGGTGGCAGCTACTTCCTGTTCGGACCCAGGGGAACTGGCAAGTCAACCTGGCTCCGCGAGACCTATCCGAAGGCCGTGATCATCGATCTGCTCCAGCCCGACGTGTTCCGCTCCTATGCAGCCCGTCCGGAGCGCCTGCGTGAAAGGGTGCACGGGGCACTAGTGCGGTGGTCCTAACGCTTCCTTCCTTATCCGTTCGTGCCGAGCTTGTCGAGGCACAGAGCGTCGTTTCGCGGACCGGCCCCTCTCCTGAGCTTGCCGAAGGGTCAGACGATATGGCCGCCCGCTCCATTCATCC
>JAJFLN010000018.1 GCA_021772705.1 Candidatus Cloacimonadota bacterium
ATGAAACGCCGGCCCAGCCACCGAAGGACTTGTACTCGGAAAACCGAAGCCTACTGGGGACCGCAAAAAGATAACGATTCAGCAGATAGATCTTGCTGAGTTGGTCAACTGACAAGGCGTTTGCTGCGGCAAAAAGCTGAACCCCTCGCCGCAATGAATCTAGCGTCTGTTCGGAGCAAAAGTAAAGGCCTTCAATCAGCTGTCCTCGCGCCTTTGCATCATCTCCCCGCAGTTGTGTCCACGCAGGCAGGTCGTTCAGCAAAGATGAAACCGCTGGATCTGACAGGACGGTCGTTGAAGTGTTAGGTGTGGACTTGGCTGTAGATATAATGACCGCGGAAGCCGTGGAAACTTGCGTACCATTGCAGCAATTGAAATAGGTGCGAAGTTGGTGTTTGGCGGTGTCTTCGTCGGACCACTGATGCGGTACCTCGGTCGTGGTGGGCTCACCCCAGTTGTTTAAGTCATTCGTAGTCCACTGGCCGTACGGCTCGGAGGGTAATGGATAGGGAAGCGGATAGTCCTTGAAGAACTTCATCTCGCCTCGCACGAGTGTGGCTCCTTGACGATTATCCTTCTCGGGTGGATTGTAAAAGTGGTCGAATGGCTGGGGTTCAGTTTGGTCTTGTACGGGATCGTTTGGCCAGCCGATAGCGCCACGTTCAACCCGCCAGGCTTCCCAGTAGTCCACCGTATGGGTCGTACGAGGCGTGTCCCCCCAGTCACAGTCGAGCACGTTGTATCGGCGTGCCACGTGTTGGATCACCCAGCCCGTCGTCTCTGGGGAAGGTGGGGACGCCAATGAGATTTCAACGATCATCTGATATGAGCCGCAGGGTCCTTGGTAGAACGGGGCGTCTACACGAGTGAGTCTGACATTAGGGGATGAGAGAGGCTCACCAATAACCGTCATCGCTAAGGTGTGGGCAAGAAGCGAGATTAGTAAGGCAAGTCTCAATGCAGCTTCCTTTAGAACGAGCTAAGAGTGGGGAGCGAACAAATGTACGTTGTCACACTAAGGATAGCTCGTGTGGGGAGGGAAAGTCAAGAGAGTGGTTTGTATGGTTGGCACGTGGGTTGAAGCTGAGTGTTGTTGAGGCGTAGCGTGTTGCAGAACGCTGGCTGCGAGAGTGTCACCGTTGGGGGGGGACTCCCCACCAATCTGTCAAGTAGTTGGCCGGGTGGTTTCCCGGCCCGTGCCACCGCTTGGCGGCGCACAGCTCTCTGTTACGCTACATCGGCACACAGCCCACTTCTCGGGGGACCAGTCCCCCGAACCCCCTGGGATTTATCGCTTTGGAGCTGAAAACGCAGGGAACTCGCTACAGTGCGTTCGGTGCCTCCAGAAAGGACAACGGGGCGACCGAGACCGCCCCGCTGCGTTTCCAGCCCTGGTACGGCGCTCGGGTCGCTTCCCAGCGTTGCCCTATCCTCCGCCCAGGCTGTGAGTAGCCTAGCACAGGGAGGAAAACGGGCGCGAGTGGGTGTATGTGTCAGGCTACCGCAGCTTGTTCAGGCTTCTCCTCGTTTCGAACATCGCCGTGATGGGGATCGTAGCGCGTGCCGTTCTGGAGCATTGCGAAGAGGATGCGGCAGAGGCGGTCGGCCACGCCTCGAAGCGCACGGCCGTGGCTGTGGCCCCTTTGACGCAGTGCGGCATAGTGCGCCCGGCTGGCTTCGTCGTGTTGCGTACTCACGCGAGCCCAGTGATAGAGCGCATTTCTCAAACGCTGGTTACAGGCTCGCCTCATCAGAACCGTGACCCGTCTGCCACTACCCTTCTTGCCTTGTTTGCCCGTCTGCTTGGTCACCGGAGCGATCCCCGCGAGTGCCCTGAACGCATGGTAGTCTCGTTCCTGAAGCGGCCAGGGCCGCCTCTGCGAACACCGTGGCGCATACGACTCGACCGACCCCGGGCAAGGATTGGAGAATGTCGACGTCACGGTGTTCCGTCTTTTCAGGGCTCTCGGGTTCCGGAAGTCCGAGCTGACCCAGGAGAGCATCGATGCGGCGCCCACAGCTCACCCGCTGTCGATGGACCAGATCGAGGCGTGGGAGCAGGAGCTCGATATGGGCCGTTGCTGCTTCTACGGTGCCTGGAGCGACTCGAAGCGGCGGTGTACGAAGCTGCTCGAGGATCTCCTTGGCCGTAATGCGACGGATCCGGTGGGACTTGAGAACGCCCTCTACCTGCTTGGACCGAACTTGGGAGACTGAGCTTGGCCTCGGCACCACATGAAGTAAGTCCCAGAACCAACGTTCTCCGGCGCCGGGACAGATCTTGAGCATCTGCGGGAAGTATCGATGCAGCTGCTCACGAAGCCGGTTCGTCAGTCGATTCAGCTCTCCACGTAGGTCATCATCGACACGGGCCAGTTCACGCAGCTCCACGATGAGGGGATCGCCGATTCGTACCAGGCGGAAGCATGCTTGGTCCGTGCGCAACGAATCCGCCAGGACAAAGGCATCTCGTCGGTCATCCTTGGCGCCGGCGACGGTGTGACGGTCGCGAAACCTGTCCAGCTGCTTCGGGTTGATCGAGTAGACGTCAAAACCCCGCTCCGCCAAGCTCTCCACGACGGCCCCGCGCGGTGTCTCGATAGCTATCGCTACTCGGCTGGCATCGCCTTCCACGAGCTCTGACAGCCAGTCCACGAACTGGGAGATACCCAGACCACTGTGCTCCACCGCACGCTCGTCCACGATCTGGCAATCGCGGTCGATCGTGCAGACCTGGTGCGCGTCGGTTGCCCAGTCGATACCGACGAACCAGACATATCCTCCATCCACGTTGCACCTCCTCTTCCGGAGCTAGCAACCAGGCGTTCTTCGAGACCTCGGCCCACCGTGATGCCCATCGCCCCTGTACAGGCGCTCGAGGCGCAACTCCCCACTGGACGTACATCACGGCCCACCCGGACGGGGCACAGGTCCCCCCCAGGCCGCTCGAAGCGCAGGGGGCAAAAGGGT
>JAJFLN010000171.1 GCA_021772705.1 Candidatus Cloacimonadota bacterium
AAAACTCGGCCATTCAGTCGTCCTGGATGCGGGCATCCATAGTAGGACGAACGGATCGGGAAAACTCGGCCATTCAGTCGTCCTGGATGCGGGCATCCATAGTGGGGCGAACGGAGGAGGGGACCCCCTACGGGACATGCAACCCCCTCCATGGGAGCGGGCGAAACGGGTCAGAATGCAGTATTCATGAGGATGGAGGGCTGATCGGATCGTGAAATGCACTGTCTGCAGCGAATCGATGATGGGTCAGGAGGCGCTCCTCTGCCACGGCTGCTCCGCGGCCCACCATTACGAGTGCTGGGCCTATGTGGGCCGTTGCGCCCGCTATGCCTGCAACTGCAAGGAAGCCGTTCCTCACACCATTCCCGCCCTTCAGGTGGTGGGCGGCAGCCGTTATGCCTCGGAGTCGAAAGGGACCCCGCAGTCACCTGGAGACTCTCTGATCTCCGGTGACTGGGATTCGGGCTGGGAAGTGAGCTGGCCCCCGCTGAAGCGAGTGGTGTAGCCGCGATACCTGGGACGCCTCCCCAGGCGGGGGACCGTGCTATCTTGGCTACCTGTGGAGCGTGACTGCTCCGGCTTGGCAGCGGGAGGCGCGACTGATGAAACTGGTGATCCTGGAGGATTTCGAGGCCTTGAGCCGCAAGGCAGCCCTGATGGTGGCCGGGCGGATTGTTGTTCAGCCTCGGGCTGTTATCGGACTGGCCACGGGAGACTCGGTCATCGGGATGTACTCCGAGCTGGCCCGGCTGCAGGATGACTACGGTCTCGATTTGTCACAGGTGACGGGATTCAACCTGGACGAGATCTGCGGCCTCGGACCCAGCGATCCTCGCTCCTACGGTCATCACCTGCAGGAGAACCTGTTCGACAAGGTGAATCTGGCTGCTGCCCGGATACACATGCTCGATGGCATGGCGCCGGACCCCCACGCCGAGTGCATCCGATTCGAGGACACCATCCGGGAGGTCGGGGGGATTGACCTCCAGATCCTGGGAGTGGGCCGGACGGGCCACATCGCATTCGAACGGCCTGGCCGATCATTCCAGGTTCGGACCGGGGTCCTCGACCTGGGTGACGACGCCATGGAGCTCAGTTCACCCATTCACAGGGAGGACTCCTTCACTCCACAGAGGGCCCTCTCCGTCGGAATCGGCACGATCATGAATGCCGGCGAAGTCCTCCTTCTGGCCAGCGGGGCAGGAAAGGCGGAGGTGGTGGCCGCATCGGTCCTGTCGCCCCTGGATCCGTCGATTCCCGTTTCGATCCTCAAGCTCCATCCCCGATTCACCCTCGTATTGGACCGGGCCGCCGCCAGAGGGCTGGAGGGCAAGGACCTGACGCCTTACATATAAGGACCCGCGCAGGAATAAATGCGCAGTTTCGCATCCCATCTTCAGGCCATCTTCGGCCGCTCCTCGATCGCGGAATTCTCGACGTAGTTGCGCTTCCGGTCCCGCTCGCTCGAACCAGCCGAATCTGACCCAAATCTGGGCGCGACTTCTGCGCATTTATTCCTGCGCGGCCCCTAAAAGGCCCGGTCACCCTTCCAGATTCGTCGAAAAGAAGGGGTTGTCACTCGGCGGCTTCGTCCGCATACTCACCAGCTCCGTTCGAGATGGACACGTAAAGAGGCCCCTGACGAGGCCCCTGAACCACTGGAACGGCGGAGCTTCCAGAGAAAGGCAGGACACCGTGACGAGCCCCCTGAATCGAGTTTCCCTGAGCCAGCTGTCCAGCGTCGAGCGCGAGGCCGTCGAGGCCTTCTCCGCCAGCCTGGTCGATCGATTCGGTGGCAAGGTCACCTCCATCAGTCTCCACGGCACTCGGAGCCAGCTGTTCCAGCAGTCCCGGGAGCTGAACCTCCTCATCCTTCTGAGGAAGGAAGACGCCGACCTTGAAGCTGGAATCGAGGAACTGGCCCTGGATCAGCTCGTCGATACCGGTGTCTACCTGACCCTGCGCTGCTTCGACCGAGCCCAGTTCGAGACCTTCAAGGAGATGGAGCTTCCCATGATCCTCTCCCTGGAGGCGGACAAGCTTCAGCTCTGGGCCGCCTGATTCACTCAGGAAGCAGATCCTACAGACCCAGGTTTCCGTTTCCGGGGTGCGTTGACTTGCGTCGGCGAACGGTGCTATAGGTGTCCAGTTCCGCACAAGGCGAGGCGGGTGTAGCTCAGCTGGTTAGAGCACTGGATTGTGATTCCAGGGGTCGCGGGTTCGAGTCCCGTCATCCGCCCCAGCGGGCTGCGTTCTCGCCTCATTGAGGTCCTGCGCCTGTAGCTCAACGGATAGAGCATCGGTCTACGGAACCGAGGATACGGGTTCGATTCCTGTCAGGCGCACCATCTCCGCAGCTTTGATTCTCTCTCAGAGGAGCCTGCTGTTGCCGATGCAATAGGGTAGACTTGTCATTACCGGTGATCTCAGGTCACACCCTTCCGCCCCGGGCGGAGCTGACACGGAAAGAGCGAGAGATGGTCCCGAGCGGCATCAGAAGTACCCGCCGGCCCCGGATTGGTGGGATTCGGTGCTTCCTCTGTGTGGCGGCAGGCACAGCCGCTGCCCTGGCTCTGCTGTTCTTCTCGGCCTCGCCCCTGCTGGCCGAATCGGCTCAGCTGCACAACAATGCCGGCCTGGCCTACTACTACCAGGGCAGGGACGACCTGGCCTATGACGAGTTCGTCCGGGCTCTCGAGAAGGACGCCAGTCTCGCCTCGCCCCGTTACAACCTGGGGCGGCTCTTCGAAAGACAGGGCCGATTCGACGAAGCTCTGGAGCAATACCGGGACGCCCTCCAGCTCGACCCGACCATGATCGAGGCCCTCAGGGCCGTGGAGCGCCTCCAAGGCGAAGACACTCCAGAACCGTCTGTCTCGTCCGTATCGTCGGGGCGAACGCCGGACTCCGAGCTGGCCAAAGAGGCCGCCGCTATCCAGAGGTCCTACGATGGGGGTGACAAGAAGGCTGCCCGAAAGCGGCTCGCCCGCCTCCTTCGGGCCAATCCTGACTCCTTGCCTCTGTTGCTGCTGAAGGCCACCTTCGACGAGAGACGGGGCAACATCTCCGGGGCCATCAGGGCGCTCCAGTTGGCGGGCAAGGTCTCACCGAACTCCGCCGATATCGCTCTGCGGCAAGCCCAGCTTCTCTACCGGGCTGGACTGTTCGACCAGGCTGTCCAGGAGGCGGATCGCGCTTCGGGGTTGAATCCCGCCCTGGCCGCACCCTATCGGATTCTCGGACTCGTCAGCCTGACGAAGCAGAAACCGGTCGAGGCCAACGCCTATTTCCTGGAGGCGACTCGCCTGGACCCGAACGACACCGTCAGCAGGGCCCAGGTCATGAAGCTGAGCAAGCAGCTCGGACTGCTGCACTACAACGCGGGCCTCTACTACTTTCAGCAGCAGGACTGGGCCAGGTCGAAGGACGAACTGGAGCAGGCCATTGCCCTGGGCAACCTGGCGCCGGAGCAGTCAGCCCTGGCCCAGCAATACCTGGTGATCGCCGAGTTCTCCGCAGCCCGGGTGGCCGAGCAGATCGGCAAACTTCAGTCGGACCGCAGGAACGAGCAGATCGGCCGGATCAGCAAGCAGGTCCGGTACCCCGAGGTGGAGACCTCTCCCAACATCTGGAAGCAAGGCCGTCACGTTGCCTACGAGGGCTTCGTCGTCTCGGCCCAGCCCACCCGGGACGGAGGGTCGGAGATCCTGGTGACCCGCAACGAGACCGAGTTCCTGATCGGCGAGCGCGAGGCTGGAGGCAATGGCCGGTTCGATCAGTCATTCCGCTCCAACACGGAGATGGAGAACTGGTTCCGGGTCGTGACGCCCACCAAGTTGCCCAACGATCCCAGGATTCGCCCCACATCCCGCATCCGGGTCGAGGGACAGCTCGGACGGCCCAAGACTGTCCGGAACCCCTACAATCGGGGTTTTAGCCGTCGTCCCCTGCCGACAGTGGAGGCCACGTACCTCGAGATCCGCCGGGAGCAGCGCCTGGAACGCCGGGCCTCCATCTCCCTTCAGCGGGATGTTCGGGGGCGCGACTCCTCGACCCAGAGGAATCCTCTCCGGAGTTCCTTTCCCACTCCCCGGGTCGATACGGCTCCGGGTCTCGCTGGGCCCCTCAAGATCGATTATCTCGCCCTCCCCGCGGAGCCGGGATCGGTCTTCGATGGCTGAGCGCGGCTTTGGACTCCCATGGGTCCGAGGACCGAAGTCGCCCTGACATGGTCCCGGAAGGGTGACCCGGCGCGCCGCTGGCGACGAGATGAAGTATCCAACCGCCCCGTTGGCCGGGATGGAGAGATCGGTTCCGGCGGCGGGGATCAGGACGAACTTTCCTGAGCCCGACCCCGTTCCAGTGGTGGTGAATCCGACGACCCGGTTTCCCAGGGTCCGGGCAATCCCTGTCACCGTGGAAGTTGCCGGACGACCGCCAGGGCCAGAGCGCCGGTGGGTTCCACCAGGAGGTTGGCCCGGTCGAAGATCCATCGCAGCGTATCAGCCACCCAGGTCTCCTGCACCTCGACGATCTCGGCCAGTTTGCCCAGAGAGACCCCGGGCCAAGAATTCATATTTAACCCTGCATGACGGACAATTATCCGATATACTGTCCTTGACGGAGGGACAACTAAAGCAGGTTATCCACCGGAAGATCCTGGACGCCTTGGCGGCCCCCGTGCCAGATTTCACTCGCAGGGATGTGCATTTGCCCTCCGTCCCCGGAAAGGCCGTGGCGGTAATCGGGATGCGACGGACGGGCAAGACGACGTTACTCTGGCAAATCTTGTCCGACCGGTTGGCGGGCGGCCTCCCCCGCGAGGGCTGCCTTTTCTTCGGCTTCGAGGACGATCGCCTGGCGCGGACGCCTGACGGCACCGAAGAGTTGATACAGGTCTGCGCCGATCTCTCGACTCCAGAGGCGGAATCACGAGAGGTGCGATCCCTGCTGTCGGCCTCCGGCTCGTACCCACGAGCGAGCCAGCACCTGATCGTCCTGGACCCGGACACAGCCCTGACTCTGCCAGCGTCGATCCAGCTGCACAGAGCTTCGACCTGGCTGCTCAGCCCTTCGTGAACCGGCCCAGAGCCCCCTGAGCACCTGTGGGTCCTTAGGACCAATGCCCATGAATTAGTGGAAGGAATGTTTGAAAACAAGGGCTCTGCCCTCGAACTCTCGCCAGGGGCCAACGGCCCCTGGACCCCGATGAACAGGTCAAG
>JAJFLN010000172.1 GCA_021772705.1 Candidatus Cloacimonadota bacterium
GGATGAATGGAGCGGGCGGCCATATCGTCTGACCCTTCGGCAAGCTCAGGAGAGGGGCCGGTCCGCGAAACGACGCTCTGTGCCTCGACAAGCTCGGCACGAACGGATAAGGAAGGAAGCGTTAGGACCACCGCACTAGGCGTTGAACATGACGTCGAACTCCTTGAAGCTCCGCTCCATGACCTCCATCTCTTCATCTATGGCGTCGAGGGGTTCCCGGAGGGGGCCCAGGCCAAGGTCGTCGTCCTTGAATGCCATGGTGGCGATCTTCATGTTCAGGTTCAGCAGGACCTTCTGCAGGTTGCGGATCTGAACGTTGTAGATGTTCAGGAGTTCGGAGATCTTCTGGTAGTTGTCGAGCATGGAGCGGGACAGGGCGGCTCCTCGGGCCAGCTCTCCCCGGACGGCGTCGCTCTTGATGAGCGAGGCCCGGTCGATGGCTCGGCGGCGATCTTCCTCCAGACGAGCCGGGTCCGTGGTGGCCAGTATCCTCTCGAGGCTGACCTTTCTCTTCAGGATGGACAGCAGCTTCTGGTCGAGGAGACGGTCCACCCTGGGGAGCAGATCCTTCGTCAGGACGGTCTGTTTCAGGCCCTCGGAGGCGGCGATGGTAGCGTGGATCTGGTCTCTGATGGTTCCGAAGCCATAGGTCAGCTGGTTCTGGGCCTCGAACTCCTCGATTCCCCGGGACATGTCCTCACTGGACGGAGAATGGAGGGCCGGAAGAGCAAAATAGGTGAAAGCGGTTCCGAAGAGGGCCAGAAACAGGGTGCTCAGGGAGCCTGATAGCAGGGGAATTGCCAAGAAGAGGGCGCCGGCCATGGGCAAGAAGACCTTGCGCTGATCGGCCATGTTCGGCTCGGGTCGCGAGAAGAGGAAGAGCGAACTGGTGAATGACAGGGCCGAGAGGCCGAACAGAACCCCCCTCCATGGCTGGAGGAGGATGCTCGCAATGAAAGCGGAAGCAGAAAAGGCGAGCAGCACCATGCGGGATTCCGTGAGGAAGGGCCTCTTGCCGCAGCTGGGACAGAGCTTCCGGTCCTTGTTGAGGACCCGGTTGCAGTAGGGGCAGATGTTCTTGCCACCCCGGGAGGAGACAGGAACCATGGTCTGGACCGGGCCAGGCAATCGGGCGGGGGTGAGGGCGGGGAGGTTGCCGTTGGGCATCTGATAGAGAGGGGCAAGGGTCAGGAATGGATGAAGTATAGCCGGGAAGCCCGGGACTTGGGAACCTTCTGGCCGCGGGAACCGGCGGGCGTCACGGGGAATGACGTTGGAGATTGGGTGGGCGAACAGAGTAGGATCGGTCATATTGACGGACCTGGCGGCAGCTGAAGGTATCGGTGAAACGGAGCTGGATCGGCATCTGATCGAGCTCGTCCTTGTCTGCTCTCTGGGAGATGACGCGGAAGAGCAGAAGAGCGTCATCGGGCTGGTTGAGGACCTGCTGGCCCTGAACCCGGCGCGGAAGCAGAGCTACCGTCTTGCAGGTCTGTGCAGGGAGTTGTTGCTGGGCAGCTTTCGCTCCCCTCCAGACGGGGATTGCGGCCTCTTCGAGTCCTTCGGGCGGCTGGATGGCCTGTTGAGATGTGGCTTTCACGAGAGGGCCCGGCAGCTGGCGATGGGTCCCGATTTCGAGTCCTTGCTGAAGAACGGCGCCATGGCCGCGGAGTTGACGGCCCGGCTCGCCACGTCCTGCCACCAGTGCGGGGACCAGGAGGCGGCCCTGGCCTACCTGGAGAAGGCCCTGGAGCTGGATCGGTCGGAGGAGACCCTGGAGCTGGCCACGGATCTGGTGAAGTCCTATCTGTCCCGTTCAGATCAGCTCATCAAGGAGGGAAAGCTGGACGAGGCAACGAATCTCCTGGAGCAGGTAACCCGGCGGGAGCCGATCTTGGAGGCCGTTGGACAGGTTGCGGTTCGGGTGTATCGAAAGCTGGGGCAGTGCGACCAGCGAGCCGGCGAGTGGGAGGGGGCTGCCGGTAGATTCCAGGAGGGCTTGAAACGGAACCCGTCCGAGAGCCAGCGAGCCGTTCTGTGGTGCGACATCGGTCTCTGTCTTCTGGGGCTCGCGTCGATCAATCACCTGGCCCGGGATCAGGAGCGGCCCCGGCGCGACGAAGCCCGAGAGGCATTCGAACGGGCTGTTTCGGCCGGTGAGGGTTTCTCGATCAACGGGGCCTTTGCCCGGGGGGTGCTGGCCCTGGAGGACGGGGAACCCGAGAAGGCCGCGGAGCTACTGGATCTGGCGCATCGTTCCCTGAAGACGATGAAGATGCGGAATCGCTCGAGAATCGACCCGAGGATCAAAGGCTACCTGGCGGAGGCCCTCCTGACGGGCAGAGAAGCCCTCTCGGTCTTGCCCAAGGCGATGAACCTGCTGAGGCAAGCGCAGGCAGCTCGTTCTGTGAGCTCGACGGAGCGGTTCCAGGCCTACGAACTGGTTCGTACAGTCGATGAATCGGCGGCCCGGAACTATCTGGACGAGCTGGACTTCTCGCGGCTGAAGAAGCTGCCGGAGGGGCTCTCGATTGGTGAGGCCTTGCTGTCCCTCGGCGAGTGGGACAAGGCCCTCGAGGTGGCAGATGGCCTGCTGCAGCTCTTCCTGAAGAAGGGGGACCGGCAGAAGGTTCTGGTCTTGAAGCTGAAGGCCCAGAACGGTGTCGCCGACGTGCGTGGGGGCGGGCTAACCTATCTAGATCTGAAGCAGCTGTGCCTGGACCACGAGCTTCTGGAAGAGCTCGAGGAGGTCCTGGTCGATGAGGGCTGTGTCTCCGAGATCCTGGATGCCCAAGAGAGCCGGAAGGAGCGTCTGGAGCTCTACGGTCTGATGCCCGAGAGGCGGACCAACCGGGCGGTGCTGCTGATGGAGCTGGCTCGCAACTACATCAATGGAAAGGACGAGGAGGGGCTGAGGACGGCGAAGGTCCTCATCGAGGAGGCCTCTCTCTACCGGGCCGAGCTGCCGGAGAAGGAGCTTGATTCCCTGGACGAACGGCTCGAGTTCGAGGCCCAACGTCAGGGAATAGACCTGTCCGGTGAAGGGGATCCGACGCTGGTACAGCGGCTGCGAGCCCACTTCGCTTCGCCGCCACGGATCCTCGTGGTCGGGGGGAACGAGAAGCAGATGGGAGATCAGCAGAGTTTCCAGTTGCTGGGAGAAGAGCTCCACTTCGTCGGCGAGTGGATACCGGCGGACTACGTCAATCCTGACAAGCCGCTTGCGGTGGTACGCGCCCGGCTTCAGCAGGGATTGAAGGGGCTGGTACTGCTGCACTACAACCGGACCGAGTTCGGCCGGAGCGCCCGGAAGCTGGCCGGAGATCACGATGTGGTATTGAGGAACCTGCATCTGTATGGATTCAAAAGTTTGAAGACATGCATTCTGGAAGTTCTGGACAAGATGCTCCGGGTAGCGGAGCGGCAAGAGTGAGAGAGGGCTGGGTCTTGGGATTTAGGATCCGGGCAGAGGTATTTTGGGATTGGACTTTGACGGGAACGGTACGGTCAGGGTGAGTGGCTGAAGGGATTGGGATGAAGCTCAAGATCAATGGTGAGGATCGAGAAGTGGCGGTGAATCCGGAGACGCCGATGCTCTGGGTGTTGCGGGATGTTCTCGGAATGACGGGCACGAAGTTCGGCTGCGGCATGGCCCAGTGCGGATCCTGCACGGTGCACATGGACGGCAAGCCGGTGCGGACCTGCGTGTTGCCGGCGTCCATGTTCGAGGGGAAAGCCGTGACGACCATCGAAGGGCTGTCGACGGATCGTAGCCACCCGGTGCAGAAGGCCTGGATAGCCGAAGAGGTGCCCCAGTGCGGTTACTGTCAGTCCGGTCAAATCATGACGGCCGTGGCGCTGATAGCCAAGATTCCGGAGCCGACGGACGAGGACATCGATCGGGAGATGTCCCCCATTCTGTGCCGTTGCGGCACGTACCAGCGAATCAAGCGGGCCATCCATCGGGCGGCCAGGGAGATGAAGGAGGCGAAGAGCGAATGACCAAGACATCTGACCTGAACCGGCGCGACTTCCTCAAGGCCTCGGCGGTGACCTCCGGGCTGCTGTTTGGATTTGAACTGAGATTTGACGGCCGGATGGCGGCGGCCGCGACGTCAGGAGATCCAAAGGAGACCTCTCTTCATGCCTTCATCGAAGTGAACACATCGGACAGGGTGACCATCCTGGTGGGCAAGTCAGAGATGGGTCAGGGGATCTACACCTCGATACCGGCCATCCTTGCTGACGAGCTCGGGGCCCGGTGGGACCAGGTCCGGATCGAGCAGGCGCTGCCATCTCCGGCGTTCCGGAATCCGGGACGGGGAACGATGATCACCGGAGGCAGCACGAGCATTCGCGAGAACTGGGACACCCTGCGAAACGCCGGCGCCGCTGTGAGAGAGATGCTGATCACAGCGGCGTCGAATCGCTGGGGCGTCAAGCCGTCGGAGTGCTGGGCCGAGAATGGCCTGGTCCGGGGACCGGACAAGTACTTGGCGACGTTCGGTTCCCTGGCGATTGATGCCGGGAAGTTGACGCCACCAGCCTCGCCGACGCCCAAGTCGGCGGACAAGTACACCCTGATCGGCACTGCCGTGCCGAGGAGGGATACTCCCGCGAAGGTGGAAGGGAAGGCCCAGT
This sequence comes from Candidatus Cloacimonadota bacterium, assembly GCA_021772705.1. Taxonomy (GTDB): domain Bacteria; phylum Muiribacteriota; class UBA6191; order JACPRK01; family JACPRK01; genus OFTM100. Next base: position 4,642 of record JAJFLN010000172.1, read on the forward strand.
ACGGAATCGACGTGAAGGTACCGGGGATGGTCTACGCTGCCGTCCGCAACGCGCCTGTATTCGGCGCCGACGTGGCGAACCTGGATGAGGTCTCGAAGGTTCCCGATGGCATCCTGGCGATCGAGGCGGTTCCTAACGGTGTGGCTGCCGTGGCCGAGACCTGGTGGCCTGCCAAGAAGGCCGTGGAGGCCTTGAAGCTGAAGTTCACCAAGACCGACGCTGACGGTCTGGACAGCGACGGCATGACAGAGAGGTTCCGCAAGGCTCTGGGGGGCAAGGGCGCGACGGCGCACACGGAGGGCGATCTGGAGGCTGGGCTCGCCGGAGCCAAGCGAGTCCTGGATGCGGAGTACGAGGTCCCGTTCCTGGCCCACGCCACGATGGAGCCTCAGAACTGCACCGCCCGGGTCGAGAAGGACGGGGCCGATGTCTGGATCGGGAGTCAAGCACAGGAGATCGTCCAGGGTGTGACGGCCCAGCTGACGGGACTGCCCATGGACAAGATCCGAGTCCATACGCCCTTCCTGGGCGGCGGTTTCGGCCGTCGCTTCGAGAGCGACCTGGTGGTTCAGGCCGTCACGCTGTCGAAGAAACTCGGCCGGCCCGTGAAGGTGCTGTGGACTCGTGAAGAGGACATGCAGCACGACTTCTACCGTCCTGCGTCACTGGTCCAGTTCCGGGCGGGTATCGATGGTGAAGGAAAGCCTGTTGCCTGGCAGAACAAGGTAGCGTCGCCATCGATCATGTCTCGCGTGGCTCCGCCGATGGTGAAGGATGGACTGGATACGGTGAGCGTCGAGGGAGCTTTCAACCTGCCCTATGACTTGGGTGCTGTGAAGGTGGACTACTTCATGGAGAACAGCCATGTACCGGTGGGGTTCTGGCGATCCGTGGGCCACTCGCAGAATGCCTTTGGCGTGGAGTGCTTCCTGGACGAGCTCGCCCACGCAGCCGGCAAGGACCCTTACGAGTATCGCCGAGGACTGCTGTCCCGGTCCCCGCGACATCGGGCTGTCCTGGATCTGGCGGCGAAGGAGGCGGGCTGGGGAGAGCCGCTGCCGAAGGGCCGGCACCGGGGGATCGCGGTCCACGAGTCCTTCGGCAGTTACGTGGCCCAAGTGGCGGAGGTGTCGGTGGACAAGGCCGGCGACCCCCGGGTTCACCGGGTGGTCTGCGCCATCGACTGTGGTCAGGTGACGAACCCGAACACTGTGGAGGCTCAGATGGACAGCGCCATCACATTCGGGTTGAGCGCAGCCCTATTCGGCACCATCACGCTCTTGGATGGTCAGGTGGAGCAGAGTAACTTCCATGACTACATGATCCTGCGGATGAACGAGATGCCCAAGGTGGAGGTCCACATCGTGCCGAGCACGGAGGCCCCGGGAGGAGTGGGGGAACCGGGGACGCCGCCGATTGCGCCGGCCGTGGCCAACGCCCTCTTTGCCGCCACAGGCAAGCGGCTGCGGAAGCTGCCACTGGTGGAGTGAGGGTCATCGCCTGGTTCGGGGCAGTTCGTAACTCCCGGGGAACGACGCGGCAGTAACACAGCGCGGGCTTCGCCCGCAACCCAAGAGCAAAGACGTGAAGGAGAGGTTGTGGAGGGAGGATGCAGGTGGGATCTCGCGAGAAATTCGCGCACGCCACGAGAGGACTTTCGGAAGTAGTAGAACAGAGCGGCACGGAGACACGGAGGGGGACTTGTACGGGCTGTGACTCGGGCTCCGGGTCGGTTAGGTCCCCACTTCATAGGCGCCCAATACCCCTGAATTAGGGGACGGAATGTTTGAAAACGAGGGCTCTGCCCTCGAACT
>JAJFLN010000173.1 GCA_021772705.1 Candidatus Cloacimonadota bacterium
GGATGAATGGAGCGGGCGGCCATATCGTCTGACCCTTCGGCAAGCTCAGGAGAGGGGCCGGTCCGCGAAACGACGCTCTGTGCCTCGACAAGCTCGGCACGAACGGATAAGGAAGGAAGCGTTAGGACCACCGCACTAGCAATCTGTCTGACAGACTCTCTGTCCTTCCCGGCTCGGCCCGAGCCCGTCGAGGGCCAGGCCGATGCCGCGAGAAGCCCCCGGCAAGCTCGGCCGAAGGGAACAAGAAGTCCTCAGACGGGTCTACTGCCCTGGCTCGGTTTCGCCCAGGGTGTGGTGAGCCACGCCGATGTTCCCTCGGGCGTCCCGTGCCCGTATGGCGATGACATGGATGCCGCCGTCTAGGGCCGGCAGGGTGAGCCGAAAGGACTCCTCCGGCCTGTCCAGCAGGCCGTCCTGGGAATCCAGGGCGATCCACCGGCCACCGTCGACGGAGTAGTGGAGTTCTGCCACGTGGCTGCTCTCGTCCCGGGCCATTCCGTGCAGCGCTCCATCTTGCACCGACAACCCGTCGATCCAGGGGCGGTCGTTGTCGACCTCGATGGGCTCTGAGATGGTCTCGACGCTGAGCTCCTCTCCCTCTGGATTCGACAGCTCGTCGGAGACCTCAATCCTCACCTCGTAGCGTCCGTCTGGCACGGACCGGGTGTCCCAGTCGAACTGATCCGTCTTCAACTCCTCCCCCCCGTTCATGGGCAGCCAGGGCCCCCGGCCTCGGAGGACTGTCGATCGGTAGAACAGACGCGCTACCAGTTCGTCGTTGTCCCGATCTTCCTGGGTCCAGTGAAGATGGACCTTGCCAGAATGTTTCGTGTCCTTGGTGGACTCGGAGTCGCCCGAGTCGCCGGACTCCCCGGACTTTAAACTGTCCGCGGAGCCGGTGCTCCCTCCGTCGCCGTTGGATCCGGAGGTGCTGTCCTGGACCGGGAGGGCGAAGTTGACCTCGAAGAGGTCCATGGTGGGCCGCTGGTTCGGCAGCCGGTAGAAGACGGTCAGATCCTCGATTCGCGGGGCGGGTGTACTCGCTTCGAGCTCTACCCGAAGCTGAAGGAATCGGGCGGCCGGATCACTGGAGGAGCCGGAGTAGGACCATTCTGTCCAGCCCTGACCGTCGGGGCTGGAGGTGGAGCCTGTTCGGCTCGAGATCCGGATTTTACCGGAGGCGTGTCCCCGGATGGCGCCGTATCGTGCGGGAGTTCCGGCGTCGTAGACCGGAGAAGTCCAAGTCCCTCGGCGGCTTCTGCCCAGGGAGATGAGAATTGCTCCCGGGTCCGCTGTCCCGGCTGCGGCCAGTTCGCCGCCCTCCGTTGCCAGGCAGAGCACGTGGGACTGTCTTCCCCGGCGGATCAGGGTCACCTCCCCCTGGTTTGGTTCGACCCTGTAGAGCCTTCCTCCCGGGCCGGTGCCGACAAGGAGCGTTCCTGCGGTCTCCTGTGCGATGGAGAGGATCATCTCCCCCTCGAAGTGACAGATCTCTTCAGCTCGCCGCCTGGAGTCGATGGCGTGCAGAGTGCCCGAGAGCTTGATGCTGCTCTTGCCCGTGCCGCTTCCGTCATCCTCCTCGGGACTCTCGAGAGACTCGCTGAACTCCTCCTCCGAGCCGGAGGCGCTTCCTGATGAGGCCGCTCCCGCCGCCATACCGGCACGGACGTTGACGCCGGCATACAGAATCTCGTCCCGGGCTGACAGGGCTCGAACTTCCGAACCCTTGCCGAAGTGATGCCACACCTCGGAGCTATCGGGCCCCTGCAGCTTGTAGATGTTCCCTCGCTCGCCGCTGCCGGCAAACAGGCTGCCCGCAGATCCTCGGGCCAGAGACACGAGGTTGAACTCGTCGGACTCGAGCCATCTGACCACGGTCCCGTCCCGGGAAATCCGGTAGACACCGGCTTGCTTGCCCGTGGCGGCGAAGAGGTTGCCGTCGCCGTCGCCCAGCAGTGCCCAGACCGCCGCGGCCTGCAATCGGGCCAGCTGGGAGATGCGGCCCTCCCGGTCGATGCGGAACAGATGCCCTCTGTTGATGGAGGCTGCCAGCACGCCTCCCTCGCCATCGGCGACGAGCAGATGGCCCATGGATGCCGGGTCCGACATCAACGTCCGGGACTCGCCATTCTCGTGAATCCAGATAACGCCGGGACTTCCGGTGGAGAAGAACAGCCGTCCGTCGCCTCCGGAAGCTATCGACCAGACCCTGGGCGCCCGGGCTGAGATGGCGTGGAAGGCCATTCCCAGCTCCAGCGTGCCGGTGGAGTCCAGGGAGAGGTCCTTCAGCTTGCCCTGAGAGAACTCGTCCCGGGTTCGGATGGTTCGCCAGCTGGTTTCAGCGGCGAGTCCGTGACTGAAAGAGAGAGCCTGAACTCCCAGAATGAAGCTCAGGGCGATGCAATTGAATCGTCTCATCGGATTACCGCCGGTGGATGGACCTCCACCCAGGCCGTGGCCGACCCGGAGAGGACCCACTCCGTGCCGGTTTTCGACCGCTCGAGCACCTGCTCCTCCTCCGTGCCGATGATGGCCTGCACCGAGTCCGGGACATGTGCGATGGTGACGCCCCTGTTCTTCATGAGAGCGCCCGGAAGTTCGTAGCTGAGCATGAGATCCGTGTTTCGGTTTCGCTTCTCGATCTGGTGGACCAGGCCCTCCAGGTCCTCCGGTTCCGCCAGATCCAGAGGGACCTCGGTGCCTCCGGCGATCTCGAATGCCAGGGTGCCTTCCTCCAGCTGAGGAGGCAGCCTTACAGGTATGGAGAGGACCCGAGGATCTTCACCATAGGGCTTGATGACGACCTGCACCTGCAGCTCGGCTCCCGGTTCGACGATGCCTGCCGAGGGGTAGGCCTGGAGGATGGTGGCCGTCTGTCGGCGGGGCAACAACTCGACATCGCACACGACGGAGCCGATCCGGACGATCTCGAAGGGGTTGTCCGTCAAGGCCAGGAAGGGATCGAAGGACTCCATCGAGAACGCTCCTGTCCGGCCATTGTGGAAGCGATCTTCCAGAAGGATTGTCCGGCCGCTCTGAAGAGCCACCTCTACCCGTACCTGCACTGTCAGATCGTCGGTGGTGGCCTCGGCTGTCTCCAGGGCGTTGAACAGGGAAATGAGGATCAATTCGGGGGTCAGGATGGGGTCGTCCATGACCTCCAGGTTGAAGGTCTGTTCTCGGCCGGTGCCTCCGTTTCGGCTCCGGATGACCAGGGGGATCATGGGGGCCCGGGTAGTCCGATCGATCACGATTCCGCTCTGTCTGTCCTCGACCAGGGCGCCGATCTCCTCTGTCGGCGAGGCCATCTTGAAGCTGAACTCCGAGCTGGCGAACACGGTGTGGACCTCCGCTCCCGTCGCCGGCACGTTCATGGAGCCCATGCCGTAGAAGGGGTGGCCGAAGCCGAGGATGTTCTGTTCATCGACATAGGTGATGGTCCCCACGGCCGAGAGATCCCAGTCGCCTCGTATCATGGGGGCACCGACGGCCCCCCCCGGTATGGGTGGAACCGCCGTAGTGATGCGGGAGGTGCCGCCGCCAGCGCCGAGGACGGGCAGGAACCCCCGATCGCCGAGCCGATCTCTCAGGACCGTGATCATGGTCTCCCGAAAGCCGCTCATCATCAGGGGCGTCGCCAGACGCTTGAGGCCGGTCTTGCCCGGCGACACGGGCCGTACCGGTCGAGGCCGCTTCAGCTCGTCGAGCATGGCCTGGATCGGCGTCACACCGGCGAGAGCGTCCTTGCCGAAGGTCCATCCGTAGGCCACGGCGCCAGCGAGGCGACCGTCGAAGTAGACCGGGCTGCCGCTCATTCCGGCGATGACACCGCTCCGCTCCAGCCCTTGGCCGGAGCAGCGGACCAGGATCAGATCCTGCCTGGGCAGGGAGTTGGGCATGACTGCCACGGCCACGACGTCGAAGCGCTCCGGGCCGGTTCCCTCGAACACGGACAACCCGTACCCCTTCATGCCCCGCCGAATCTCGGAGACAGGAAAGATCTCCTCTCCCCGGATGGAGACGGGAAGCCCGATTCCCAGCAACAGGGTGCTGAACAGAGTCATCCTGAGCAGATTGAGCATGCCTCCAGGCTAGCATGCTCATCCGGGAGCAAGTGACAGGGGGGGCAGGGTCCCAGTGGGTGCAGCTTTCTCGTGATCTTACGCTGGAGCAACCTCCCCCCGTTCGCCCCGACCCTTCGGCAAGCTCAGGAGAGGGGCCTGCAGAGATCCGGGGACACACGACTGGACCCGAACTCGCCAGGCGAACCTACTGGGTCGGGTGACCTCTCGGAGTTCGGGTCCAGTCGTGCCCATCTTGATCGCCGCACTGCGTCATAGATCATGAGACACCCTGTTTCCATGCCGCATCTCAGCGTTTTGTGTTTTTCCGTGTAGATACGATATCAGTGCCATATATGCTCTAACAGCATA
>JAJFLN010000174.1 GCA_021772705.1 Candidatus Cloacimonadota bacterium
CAGTCAGCTGCGGGGCGCCATGAGCCGCCTGGAGGCGGTCTCAGATCCCCCGAGAACGCTGGCTGGCGGCGAAGGTTCGACCCGTCTGCTGCACTGCCAGATTATACGCGGAGCCTGGGACTCCCGAACCAAACCGCGAAGCGCCGTCCGGATCACCACGACGGCCTCGACGAGCTCGACCCGCTCCCGCACCACCTCGCCACGACGACGCCGGCGGTGGACCGGACGTCACGGCACCGTTGGAAGTGAACCGGCCGCAGCTGCTCGACCGGCGGATGGGGGAGGACCGGCCGGCCAGGTCGCGGGGGAAACTGCCGGAGCATGGACAGCCCTTCGGCCTGACCACGCTCCTTGGACAGATCGAGTGATCGCCGCAAGCGGCTCCCGCTCGACCTGACCACAGTTCCCTCCCGGGTGGTGAGCTTCGCCCCGCCTGCGCCCTGGGGGAGGGGGCGTCGGGGCTCGCAGCGGTGCGGCCTTCGGCCGCGATCGGTTGGAGTTTTAGCGGCGCCCAACGCAGACCATTGGTCACACTAAACGTTCAGGCAGCCTCTCGCTTCCTCCGCTGAGGCTTCTGCTGCATCGTCTCGAGTTGCTCCCGAGCCACCAGGCTATCGATGAACTCGATGATCAGGTAGCGGTGCTGATGCTGTAGCCCGTCGGCGACGGCCAAACGGGCCGCCAGCTCCTTGTCCTGAATCTCGCTCACGGCCTTGTACTCCTCGAAGCAGAGGTGATCCAGCGAGACGCTCAGGATGCGCGCGATCTTTTCCAGGACGGGCAAGGAGGGGAGAGAGCGACCCGCCTCGTACTGAGTTACGGAGGACCGCTCCAGTCCCAGCTTGCCAGCGAGCTGGGACCCGGTCAGATCCCGCTCCTGTCGCGCCTTCTTCAGCCGTCTGCCAAAGGCAACGGCTAGCTCTCGGTTTGCCTTGTCGATCACGCTGCTGAGCATAGCTTCCCTTCCTTGACATCTTGGGGCAGCAAGATTACGATGGGAGTATAGGTCAACGAAATGTTAAACACAAGGCAACCACATTTCGATTGACAGCTCTCAGCAAAGGAGGCCCCATGGCCCGGATTCCCAAAGCCGAGCTCGAGCGCATCAAGCACGCCGTCCGCCTCACAGACCTCGCCCGCTCTTCCGGCGTCACCCTCACACGACACGGCTCCCAGCTCCGCGGCCGCTGCCCCTTCCACCCCGACAAGACACCCTCCCTGGTCATCACCCCCGAGAAGAACCTCTGGAACTGCCTCGGCGCCTGCGCCGCCGGCGGCTCCCCCATCGACTGGGTCATGCGGACCCGCAACGTCAGCTTCCGCCACGCCGCCGAGATCCTCCGGGCCCAGGCCGACGGCGAGAGCCTCGACGCTCCTGCAGATACCGCCGCAACCACCGCCTCACTCCCTCCCGTCATCACCGACCCCGACGCCACTGACGCCGAGCTGCTCGAACAGGTCACCACCTACTACCACGAGACCCTCCTGGCCGCCCCTCCCGCACGCGATTACCTCACCCGCCGCGGCCTCGCGAGCGAGGACCTGATCCGGCACTTCCGACTCGGATTCGCCGACCGGACCCTCACCTATCGCCTCGCCAGGAAACACCGAGACATCCTCCGCAAGCGACTCACCGCACTCGGCATCTTCCGCCAGAAGTCCGGACACGAACACCTCAACGGCTGCATCACCGTCCCCGTCTTCGACGCCGACGGCCAGGTCGCCGAGCTCTACGGCCGCCGCATCAGCACCCGCCTCCGGCCCGGCACTCCCCAGCACCTCTACCTCCCCGGCCCCCACCGCGGCGTGTTCAACCGCTCCGGTCTCGAGGAGATCGCCGGCGGCCAGGAGGACCTCATCCTCTGCGAGGCCCTCGTCGATGCCCTCACCTTCTGGGTCGCCGGATTCAAGAACGTCACCGCCAGCTTCGGCATCAACGGCTTCACCGACGAGCTCCGTGCCACCCTCCTCGACTCCGGAGCCCGCCGCATCCTCATCGCCTACGACAACGACACCGCCGGAAACCGCGCCGCAGAGAGCTTGGCGAAGGACCTCCGGGCTGCCGGCCTCGACACCTACCGCATCCACTTCCCCGCCGGCATGGACGCCAACTCATTCGCCTCCAAGGTCACCCCCGCCTCCAAGAGCCTGGGTCTCCTCCTCCGCCAAGCCCAGTTCCTCACCAAGGGCACGGCACCCGCTGCAGCCACCCCCACCGCAACGGAGGCCGAGCCCCCCCACGAGGCGGGCGAGGCCGGGGAAGCCCGCCGGACCTCACGGGTGGCCAAAGAACCGCCGGAGGCCCCCGGGCCTACGGATGCAACGGGATCCTCCACGGCGGCACAGCCGGCAGGACCCGCAGAACTGCTTCCTCCTTTAGCCGCTCCAGCGTCAACCGCTCGAGGATCCGGATCCGAACGGGAGGCCGTTGACGGAAAGACAGCAGCTAAAGAAAGAAACCGGGGGGACATCGGCGGAGAGGGGAGGCCCCTCGAGAGTCCCCCTCCGCTGCCAGCCGCAGCTCCAGCCGTTGGCGACCGGCCCTCCGGGCCCGACGCCAGCAAGACCGCCACCGATGCCTCACCCGCTCCCCTGTCAGCCTCGCCGGAACCGCCCGCCCCACGCATCGCCGTCACCCCCATCATCACCGATACCGAAGTCGTGCTCCCCATCGCCGATCGCCACTGGCGCATCCGCGGCCTCGAGAAGAACACCACCCTCGAGCATCTCCGCGTCAACTGCCAGGTCACCTCCGGTCCCCGCTTCCACGTCGACACCCTCGACCTCATGTGTGCCCGGCCCCGCCTCGCATTCCTCGCTCTCGCTGCCCACGAGCTCGACTGCCCCCAGGAGCTCCTCGCTGAGGACCTCCGCACCGTGCTCCTCGAGCTCGACAAGCTCCAGGCCACCCGCGCCGCAGCAGCAGCCGCCGACAGCTCCGCCTCCCGCACCGATGCGCCACCGGAGATGCTCCCTCAGGACCGAAGAGACGCCCTCCAGCTCCTGCAGGACCCCGATCTCCTGGGCCGCATCCTCTCAGACTTCGAGGCCGCAGGCGTCGTGGGTGAGGAGACCAACAAGCTCATGGGCTACCTCGCCACTCTCTCCCGCAAACTCGCTGACCCCCTGGCCCTCATCGTTCAGTCCACCTCCGCCGCCGGAAAGTCCGCACTCATGGAAGCCGTGCTCGACTTCGTCCCCCCGGAGGATCGAATCCAGTACTCCGCCATGACCGGCCAGTCCCTCTTCTACATGGGACAGACCCACCTCAAGCACAAGGTGCTCGCCGTCAGCGAGGAAGAAGGCGCCGAGCGCGCCAGCTACGCCTTGAAACTCCTCCAGAGCGAGGGCCAGCTCTCCATCGCCTCCACCGGGAAAGACCCCAAGTCGGGAAGACTGATCACCCACCACTACCACGTGGAGGGACCCGTGGCCCTCTTCTTGACCACCACGGCCCACGAGATCGACGAGGAACTCCTCAACCGCGCCCTCGTCCTCTCCGTGGACGAGGACCGGGAGCAAACCCGCGCCATCCACCGCCTCCAGCGACACCGCGAGACCCTCCAGGGTCAGCTCGCCCGCCGACGCAAGAACCGCATATTGAGGCTCCACCAGAACGCCCAGCGCCTCCTCCGGCCCCTCCTCGTCGCCAACCCCTACGCCGAGCGCCTCACCTTCCTCGATGCCTCCACCCGCACCCGCCGCGACCACACCAAGTACCTCGCCCTCATCCGCATCCTGGCGCTCCTCCACCAGTACCAGCGCCCCATCAAGATCGTCCGCGACGACCGAGGCGACGAGATCCCCTACATCGAGGTCACCCCGGAGGATATCGCCACCGCAAACCACCTCGCCCGTGAGGTGCTCGGCCGTTCTTTGGACGAGCTGCCACCCCAGACCCGCCGCCTGCTCGGCTTGCTCGAGAACATGGTCGCCCAAGCCTGTCAGCGTCTCCAGATCGACCGCTGCGACCACCGCTTCACCCGCCGCGATGTGCGCCAGCACACCGGGTGGGGCGACACCCAGCTCAAGCTCCACCTCAAGCGCCTCGAGGAGCTCGAGTACCTCGTGCTCCATCGCAGCCCCCGCGGACTCACCTACCACTACGAGCTCGCCATCGACATCGGCGGCCAGGACGCCGCCGACCCCGTCGACGGCCTCCTCGATCCCGACCAGCTCGCCGGTGCCACCGAGAACTACGAGTCCAACCGGTCGGGATCA
>JAJFLN010000175.1 GCA_021772705.1 Candidatus Cloacimonadota bacterium
CGAACTGGCCTACTACTGCTGGCAGCACGGCGAATCGGAGATCGAGTGGTGGCATCCTATCCGGGAGGGTTACTCCAGCCGCTCTCCCCTGCGACCTGGCAAGGCTCCGGCCAAGCAGGTCCTGAACTGAAGACCCGGTTCCTATGCCACCAATCGACCTGAGCTACGTCAAGAAGGGTGCTCCTCCCTCCAAGCAGGACTCGGCTGTCATGATCGTCCAAACCCGAGGCTGGGGCTGGGGTTATGCGATCTACGAGGCAGAACAACCGAAGACCACCGGCTTCTTCCGTATCCCGGACCACGCGGACGGCCGTTCCCTGGGCCACGCTCGAAAGTGTGTCGGGGCGTTCCAGCATCTCATGGTGCTGGCGGAGGAACATCGGTTTCGAGTCCTCCTGACGGAGAAGAAGGACGCCTCCGCGCCGCCTTCTAGTCTTCTTCCTGTCCTGTCGCTCCTCGTGGGAGCTGGTTACCTGGAGGTTGAACGGGGTTGGATGGACGATCTGGGCCTCAAGCGTCAGAACCTGCAGAAGTGGGCAACCGTCCTCCTGGGCAAGGCGCCGGAAGACGAGACCGTCACCCAGGCTCTGGGCATCGGAAACTGGTTCGTCCGTCAGCAGAAGCGGACCCGGGGCGAACTCTGAGCACCCAGGGCTGAGCGAACCGCGGCTCCCTCAGCCAGCCTGGTGGGAATGGCCCCGAGAACAGCGGGCATCGACCCATTCCGCAGAGCCATCGGGCAGGACTTCCTTCTTCCAGATTGGAACGTCTTCCTTGATCCGATCGATGCCGTGACGGCAGGCCCGGAATGCCTCGTCCCGGTGGACCGATGAAACGGCCACCAGTACGCTCGTGTCCCCCACCACCAGATGCCCGGTGCGATGCAGGATGACCAGCCGGCTCACGGGGAACAGCCGGCAGGTCTCATCGGCGATCTTCTTCATGATCGGCAGGGCCATCTCGGCATAGGCCTGGTAATGGATCGACTTCACGGCCTTGCCTTCGTGGTGATTCCTGACCCGGCCCACGAAGAGGGTCATGGCTCCGCTACCTGGATCTTCCAGATCCGGCAGAATCCCATCGACCTCAATAGGATCCTCCGTCAGTTCGACCCGTATCAGGCTCTCGGGCTCGCTCATCCGCCGCTGACCGGTGGTATCAGAGCCACCTCGTCAGCCGGGTTCACCGAATCCTCCGAGGCTGCGAATTCCCGGTTCACCGCAACCCGGCAAACCGAGAGATGGGCTGCCTGAGCAGGATAGGTACGGGACAGCTTGTCCAGCAGACCGCCAGCGGTCATGGCCGGCTCGGACTCCACAGAGATCGACTCCGCCTCGAAGCGGTCCCTCAGGATAGCGAACAGTTTGACGTCGATATTGCTCATGGTCCAGGGCACCCAGTGCCCCCTCGGAAAACCGCCAGGGCTGCGGCTCAGGCCTCCTGGCTCCGCTTGACGTACCGTCGATAGGTGATCGCCGACAGGCCCAGGAATCCCACTTCCAGTACAGCCCAGAGGATGATCTGCCAGGGGATGTAGGCCGTCGTGTCTCCACCGGCATAGCTGTGCAGACCGACGAGGAAGTAATTCACGCCGTACCAGCAGAACAGAACCAGCTGCCAGGCCAGGATCGACGAAACGGCTGTGCCGAATCCACCCACGGCGTTGACGACCCGGGCGTGCAGGATGGCCAGGAAAGCCAGGAGGCTGATGAGGGCCCAGGTCTCCTTCGGGTCCCAGGCCCAGTAGCGGCCCCAGGACTGGTTGGCCCAGACGCCACCGAGAATCGTACCGGTGCCGATGAAGAGGACCGTCACATGGATGGCGTGATACAGGTACTTCTCGATGTTCTTGAGGGATGGCGTCTCGGCCCGGTGCCACATGAACAGCAGGAGCCACAGGTGGCCCAGTCCCATACAGAGCGCCGCGGCCGCGTACCCCAGGGTGATTGTCAGGACGTGGACCAGGAGCCAGTAGTTGGACCGCAAGACCGGCACGAGAGGGGAAACGTAGGGATCCAAGGAGACGTAATCGGACAGCAGGAGGATCGCTCCACCGAGGATGGTGGCCGCCATTCCGATGTACTTGCCCCGATAAACCAGCTCGAAGATCAGAGCGAACAGAACCGTCCCGAAGGGCACCCAGAGCATGGTCTCGTACACATTCGAGACTGGCGGCCGGCCGGAAATGAGCGACCTGAGGGCGATGCCGTAGGCATGAACGGCAAAGCCGGAAAGGGCGAAGAACATGGCCAGCTTGTAGACCCGCCGTGGCAGGGACGTGGAGGCGAAGATGAAGACCAGGAACGAGATCAGATACAGGATTGCGGCCTTCTCGAAGGGGCGGAACTGATGATACCAGACCTCCCGCTCGATGGTGGCCATGTCCGGCGGAGGCAGCTTCGTGGCGGCTCGGAGTTGCTTCTCCAGTGTCAGCAATGAGGAGTCGAAGGCCTGGGGCTGACCCGTCCTGTAAGCCTCACCCAGGGCCGCCATGGTCTGGCGAATGTCCTTGTCACTGGTCTCGCCAATTGAAGTCCAGGCAGCCTGAGCATCCGATTCGTGGGGAACCAGCTTCCAGCCGAGAGCGTCGATCTGCCCCTCGAGCAACGAGAGCTTGTGGTAGAGGATGACCGCTTCCTTCTGCAGCTTGGGCAGGTCGTCAGTTTTCTTGCCCGCCTTCCGGACCTCGTCGATGATGCCATGGAATTTCTGGTTCTGAAGCAGCTCTGCCGGGACGAGGTACTTCACCTTTTTGCCTACACCCAGCTCCTCTTTCAGAGGCACGAAGCCGATGGAAAGGAGCGGCTTACCGGTCCAGTCCCGTGAGCGGAATGCAAGCTGGAGCAGCAGATCCATGGGGTGATGCTCACCGAAGGACTCCGAGCCCGTCAGGAACCGAATGGTCTCCCGGGCGTAGGTGTCCATCGGCTTGACCCTGCCGTTGTCCAGCGTCGGTAGCTTTCCGATCCGTCCGGAATCGAAGTCCGGTCCGGGACCTGCGGCCAGGGGCAGGACAGCGGTGAGTACCCAGATCGCCAGGACGGCGAAGGTCTTCTGAGGGGTCATTTGCCTCTCTCCTTCTTCAAGCGACGCTGGTCGAACTTCGCCAGCCACGACTTCAAGTAGAACATCAAGATAAGGCCGATCGACATCAGCATGTATCCGATGTAGGTCGGCCACTTTCCAGGGTCTTTGGAAACGGACAGGACGGTGGTGTAAGTCGCGCCGGGGATGAAGCTCGACTGGAAGAACGTATAGCCGCGGTAAATGAGCGGCTCGTTCATGTGAATCAAGATCTCCTCGGCTCTGCCGGTCTCCTGGTCCGTGAGAAACACCAGGCTCTGGTAGGTCGCCGACATCTGGGAACCGGGATACTTGTCTTCGTTGAACTTGGTCAGTTTCAGGGAGAAGGGCAGGTCATATCGCTCTCCCTGGTAAACCAGGGCGATCTTCTTGCCTGCCACTTCCACCTCACGGGTCTCGCCCCAGGGAAGCCAGATCGCGGCGCCCTCTCCCGAGTCGGGGATGAGCTTCACGTGGATCGAGGGGTTCCGGGCCTCGTCGGACTCGTTGACGGCCTCGAACTTGTAGCCAATCCGGTCGAATACTTCCTCCACCGTGAAGGTGATCCGGCCTGCCATGACGTCGACGGCCTTTCCGACTTCCAGGGGCCCCGTGTTCCCGACCTTGCCCTGGAGCCGGGTGGAGAAGGCGAGCTTCTTGTTCCGCAGCATGTGGACCACCAGTTCGGAGCCGGCCGCCTGGTTGCCGCCCCTGAAGTGATACCGGGCCCGATAGCCTCGGTCCTTCTTGCCATGCTGCAAGCTGAAGTCGGGATGCTTTGAAAAGGCCACGTCGGGCGCTGAGACATCGCCGGAGGTGACGGTGAAGACCACGGCGGGATTGTCCGGGGGGCCGGCCTGATTGTGGAAGTCCTCGCCGTGGATCGTGAAGTTTCCGAAGGTCTGACGGATCTCAACGTCGAAGTTCTTGCCCCCCAGCTCGAAGCTGGCCTTCTTACCGTCAACGGCTTCGATCTCATGGGACTCATCCGTCCCGGGAGCCGTGAATACGATGACATTCGGTCCCGTTTCCAGGTCATCCATGGCCGGTAGGGTGTCGGCGTCCACTTCCTCGATCCGGACCTGCATGGGCCCCATGTTAATCCGGCTCTGGGAGGAGACACGAGGCATGAGCCAGCCATCGGCCTCGGAGCCCATGGCGCTAAGGCGGAACTTGATCGCCGGATTCTCGATATCCCCACCAGGCTCAAGGCGGCGCTTGAAGGCGAGATCCGGGTAGTAGGTGTCCAGGACCACAGTGATCCCCGACTCTTTCAGCCGCCCCGTGCTCCAGAGGTCCCGCTGCTTCGACCCGCGATCAATGGGAACCGTCACGGCAAGCTTCTCGTCCGAATCCTTCACCACAGCGGTGACGTAATCGTCGTTGCCCACGTAATGAGCTCGGGTGGCCCCGGTGGGAATGGTCATCTGACCTTCGATGCAGAAGTTCCGGGTCAGGAAGGCTCCAATAAGGATGATGAACACACCCACATGGGTCACCCCGAAGCCCGTGAACACGTAGAGAGGCCGGAACCGCTTGTAGGTCCCGCCCAGCATATTGATGGTGAATGCGGCCAGGAAGAAGTTGAACCAGGCGGCCCGGTAAACCTTGACCTGCACCATCGCCGTGCCCTCCCGGGACTCGATGACCGTCGCAACAGCCAAAATCACCGCCAGGGTAAGCAGAAGGAAGATGGTGAATCGAATCGAGCAGATGAACTGGATCAGCTTGCTGTTCTCGTAGAGACGACGCATGGCGACCTCCGCCGAATTGGGCCTCCGGTCACATAAATGATACTACCTTGCCGAGGGCCGGAGGCACTGCCCAAAGAGCGGCATGGTATCACGAATCAGGGGTTTCAGCAAGCCAGGCCTGCAGGATGGGGACGATTCAAGGCGCTGGCAACCCGATCGAGGCCGGGATCGTGTTCACTCCCTCTCCCGCCAGAACGGTGATCAGGAACACCGCAATTCCCCTGCCACGTCCCCCCTGAGTCCCGGGAAGGACGGGATCTCTTCGACGGCACCAGGGAACTTCGCCCGCTTCTCCGCCGGAACGTCTTGCCCCCCCCCAAGGCATGAAACATCCGTTCACCTGAGCGATTCGCCTATTCAGCCCCTCCTCCAGTCCCATGAGAACCCCAGTATTCACCGAGAGTTATCCGCACCCAACACTCCATTGGAGTGATTCAATCATGTTGTAATGCCACCCCCATGACACGCCCCCTGAATCTTGCAATCGCTTACCAGCTATGGTAACGTCCATTAGGACTCAATCAATCCACCGCAGTATTAACGTCCGGGGAGGAGGAACCCGACATGCGGCTTTCGAAGGGAACCATCTACGCAGTCAACGGCCTCATGACTCTTGCCAGCATGAAGTCCGCCGGTCCGGTGCAGCTCAAGGATATCGCCAGCGCCAAGAACCTGCCCGCCAACTACCTGGCCAAGATCTTCGGACAGCTGGCCCGAGCCAAGATCCTCCGGTCTTATCGAGGCGCTCGTCGAGGTTTCATGCTCGCCCGTCCTGTCCAGCAGATCACACTGCTCAACATCTACGAGGCAGTCGAGGGCCCCATGGAAGCGTCGGACTCCCTGCTCGAGACCGGCAAGAAGCGTGGAAAGGGCGACACCAAGTTCATCAAGCGCTGGGAGCGGGCCATGAAGGTCATCACCAAGGAACTGAACGGCATCACCTTGAAGGACTTGGTCTGAGCCAGCTTCTCGGCTCCGCCGGCAACCCGGGATGAGTCCTCCCTCCTGCTGAGGCTAACCAGCACCCAGGTCCGGTGGGCCACTTCTCCGGCCCTGGACATCTGGAGCCTCTTGCCTCTCCCGGTGGACCCTCCCCCCCGTCCCTCTTGACCCCCTGACAGGCCATGGCCGATCCTGGGGTCCGGATACCAATCCTGCGCCTAACAGACCAGACCCGGTACCATCAGCGCACGAAGGAGACGCCATGCCCGACACCCTCTTCGACGTCGTCATCATCGGAGGCGGACCAGGCGGCTATGTGGCCGCCATCAGAGCGGCCCAGCTCGGTATGAAACCAGCTCTTGTGGAGCGGGACAAGCTCGGAGGAGTCTGCCTCAACTGGGGATGCATCCCCAGCAAGTCCCTCCTGAAGAACGCTCAGATCTTCAACACCTTCAAGCACGCCGGGGACTTCGGCATTACCTTCGATAACCTGGGCTTCGATTTCGCCAAGGTCATGAAGCGAAGCCGGACCGTGTCGAACCGGATCGTCAAGGGTGTCGAGTTCCTCATGAAGAAGAACAAGATCACCCTCTTCGAGGGGTCCGCCGCCTTCGAGCAGAAGGGGGCCGTGACGGTCTCGGTCAAGGGCAAGAAACCCTCCACCGTGGGAGGCAAGAAGTTCCTCCTCGCTACCGGCGCCTCGCCACGCAAGCTGCCGGGACTCGAGATCGACGGCGACAATATGATCGACTCCTCCGGCGCACTCGGCCTCAAGAAGCTGCCCCCCACCATGGTCATCGTCGGCGGCGGCGCCATCGGCGTGGAGTTCGCCTACTTCTGGAACGCCTTCGGCTGCAAGGTCACCATCCTGGAGATGATGCCTCACCTCCTTCCCGTCGAGGACGAGGAGATCGCCACGATCCTCCAGAAGTCGTTGATCAAGTCGGGCATCAAGGTCGTGACCGGCGCCCGGGTTCTGGGGACGGAGATCAGCAGCGACAATGTCATCGTCTCCTACGACCGAGGCAAGGGCACCGAGACAGCTGTGGGCGACAAGTGCCTTGTTGCCGTCGGTGTCACCGGAAACACCGCCGGCCTGGGCCTGGAGCGAATCGGCGTCGACGTAGAAAAGGGCTTCATCAAGACCGGAGAGCACTACCAGACCTCCAACCCCGACGTTCATGCCATCGGCGATGTCATCGGCCCCCCCCTGCTGGCCCACGTCGCCAGCCACGAAGCGATCTACGCCATCGAGGGTATCCACGATCCCGATCATCCGGGCAGAATTGATTACGACAGCATCCCGGGCTGCACGTACTGCCAGCCCCAAGTGGCCAGCATCGGCCTGACGGAGAAGGCCGCCAGGGAACGGGGACATGAGCTCAAGATCGGACGCTACCCCTTCCGGGCCCTGGGCAAGGCCATCGCCGCCGGGGAGACGGAGGGCATGGTCAAGTTGATCTTCGACGCCCGGTACGGTGAACTCCTTGGCGCCCACATCGTCGGCTCCGAAGCCACGGAGCAGATCGCCGAACTGGGAATGGCCAAGGCACTGGAGGCGACCTACAAGGAGATCCTTGGCACCGTCCACGCCCATCCGACCCTGGCGGAGGCCGTCATGGAAGCCGCGGGAGACGCCTACGGGGAGGCCATCCACCTGTGACCCCCGACCCGGTACCCGCCGCCCCCAGTCCTCTTCGAGTCCTCCACAGGGGCCTCCTTCCCTTTCGAGAAGCCTGGGAGTTGCAGAAGCTCCTCTTCCGGGATCGGCTGGCGGGAAAGATCCCCGACACCCTCCTGCTGGTGGAGCACCCACCGACGATCACCCTGGGCCGCGGAGGCAACAGAGAGCACCTGCTGGCCACGCCGGAGGAGCTGGCCCGGAAGCAGGTCGACGTGGTGGACATCGATCGGGGCGGGGACATCACCTACCACGGTCCGGGACAGATCGTGGGCTACCCGATCCTCGATCTGTCGGCT
Source organism: Candidatus Cloacimonadota bacterium (assembly GCA_021772705.1). Taxonomy (GTDB): domain Bacteria; phylum Muiribacteriota; class UBA6191; order JACPRK01; family JACPRK01; genus OFTM100. The sequence goes on from JAJFLN010000175.1 coordinate 7,740, forward strand.
CTGCTGCCCGATCTGCATCGCTATGTCCGCGCCCTGGAGGCGGTCATGATCGAAACTCTGAGCCTCCACGGACTGGAGGCAGTTCGAGTCCCGGGAATGACCGGAATTTGGTGCCGGGGAATGAAGGCCGGAGCCATCGGCGTGAAGGTCAAGCGGTGGGTCACGATGCACGGATTCGCCCTGAACGTGTCCACGGATCTGACGGGGTTCAAGCTCATCGTCCCCTGCGGTCTCCAGGGAAAACAGGCCACCAGTATGCAACAGCTGCTGGGCCGGAGCCTGGACCTGGCGATGGTCAGAAGCCAGCTGGTGGGTCAGTTCCTCCACGTCCTGGGTCTGGAGCAAGTACAGTCGAGCCACGAAAGCAACCACCCTCTCCTCCCGGAACCCCAGGATAAGCCCTCTCTGCTGGAGGGACGGAGTCAGGAGGTCTGATCCACTTGGCAGGCAAGAAGAGACCGGACACCAGAAAGAACGCCGGAGACCCCACTCCCGCCCTGTCGGAGGCTCAGCTCCTGGAACTCTACAGGCTCATGGTGATGAACCGGGCCTTCGACGACAAGATCTCCAACCTGTACAGGCAAGGCCAGGTCTTCGGTGGCGCATTCTCCAGCCGCGGCCAGGAAGCTTGCTCCGTGGGCAGTGCCTATGCCCTGGAGCCCGGCGACTTCATCGGCCCCATGATCCGTAACTCCGGGTCCATCCTCACCAAGGGCCTCTCTCCCAGGAGGTTCTTTGCCAACTACCTGGGACGGGCCACGAGCCCCACCGGCGGAAGGGACGGGAACACCCACCTGGGAGACCTGGCACAGGGCATCGTGGCCCCCATATCCATGCTCGCCTCCGCCATCCCCGTGATGGCCGGCGTCGCACTCACCTTCCAGCTCCGGAAAGAGCCCAGGGTGGCCCTGACATGGATCGGCGATGGCGGCTCCTCCGTGGGAGACTTTCACGAGGGCCTCAACATGGCTTCCGTCATGGGACTCCCCCTGGTTCTGATCCTGGAGAACAACCAGTACGCCTACTCCAC
>JAJFLN010000176.1 GCA_021772705.1 Candidatus Cloacimonadota bacterium
GTGAAGCGGTTGCCGGTCGCTGCCGTATCTTGCCAGTCTCTCGGCTCGCCATAGGCAGAGTAGTTGTAGGCAGCGGAAATGGCGGCCGTGGTACTCGTGACCTGGTAAACGGAGTTGAGAGCATCTCGAAGGTAGAAGTCCTGGGCTCCGCGTATCAAGTCCGTCACGCTAAAGAGGTCGTCGTAGGAAGCGGTGCCGCCGTAGTGACGGGCCAACGCCAAGTAGCCGCCGCTCGTGACATAGAGGTCGGCTAGCGGGTTCTGCCCATCCCACAGAGTAACTCCAACGGGCTCACCCGATTCGTGCCGAGTCAAGACGAGGTCCGACTGTGGATAGTAGGAGTAGGTGACGAGGGTGGATTCGTCCTCCGAGTAGGCGGTCAACTTATCTCGATCGTTCCAGGAGTACTCCTTGACGACGGTGGCGGAGCGAGCCGTCATGTTGCCGTTGGCATCGTATTCGTAGAGCGCGGTCTCTCCGTTCGTCTCCGTCGTGATCCGGGTGGCATCGTCATGCTCGTAGGTTCGCCAGGCCGTATCGTTGTCGATGACAGTCAGATTACCTACCGCGTCGATTGTAAACGTCTCGGTTTCGCTGCTGTTGGAGGATTCCGTGAGCCGGGAAGCATCGTCGTATTCGTAGAGAGTCAGGCCATCGTTTGAAAGGCGGCTGCTCCGTCGACCGGCATCGTCATAGGAGTACTGGAAACTGGAGAGAACCTGTTGATCGCTATCTCTCGTGTGCTGGATCGAGAGAACCTGACCGGCGCCGTCGTACTGCATGGTGGTTGTGACGCCGTTGGCTCGACTGATGGTGTCTCGACGACCGTCAGCAGTGTACTGGAGGTTCACGAGATCACCGGGCTCCTCTTCTCCACCTTGTAACCCAACAACACGATCTGCACCGTCGTAGTTGAACAGGTATTTCCGATCGGGTCCGTCGTTGTAGTCATTCGTCCTTGTCCATCGTAGACGTATGTGGTCACGTTATCGAGGGGATCGATGGCGGATGTTCGGTTCCCCGAGGGATCATGCGAGAACAACGTGGAGCCTCCGAGCGGATTGATGGTCTCGATGTTCCGGCCAGCCACGTCGTAAACCTGGGTCGTGATGCCGCCATCTGGCTCGATGCTCTCGACTAGACGCCCGGCTCCATCGTAGAAGTATTGCCAGACCCCGCCTTCCGGGTCTGTCTTCTTGGTCCTCCTCTTGCGGCCATCGTACTCGTAGCTCGTCAAATCCCCATCCTCGCCAGTGGGGTCGCCAGAGACAGCGTCCAGGATATCCTTGACGCCTGTCGTGTTACCTTGGCTGTCGTAGCTGTAAACTACTGCGCCAGAGTTACCGCCGTCGCGAAGCGAGTACAGACGACGGTGGTGCCCATCATAGACGTGGCTGAACATAGGCTGAGCCGTATCGCTCACGAGGTCGCCGTTGGTGGTGTACTGCAGGTATCTCACCGACGTCGATGGCCTATGAACCTCGAGTAGGCGATTCAGGTCGTCATAGACGTAGGTGGTGATCGCTCCGGCAGTATTGCTGAACAACGTTCTGTTTCCGTCGGCGTCGTACTCGTGGAAGGCCTCCTGCCCCAGTGGGTTCGTCACGACTTCAAGCCGACTGGCGGAGTCGTAGCCGTAGCCCCACAGGTTTCCGTTGGGGCCGGTGTAGCTGATGCGGTTGCTCACCGTGTCATGGGTGTACGTGGAGGTCACCCCTTTTGGACCAACCATGGAGGTCAAGTTACCCGAGGAATCGTAGGTATAGACGGTCACGTATCCGCGAGGGTCCGTCGTCGTCAGAACCTGGCCTACTGAGTTATAGGAGTGGGTGGTTCGGTTTCCGAGTGGGTCCTCCGTCGCGGTCCGGTTGCCGTTTCCGTCGTACTCGTGAATGGTTTCTTGTCCGAGAGGATCGATCTCAGTAACGAGATTCCCAGCGGTGTCGTACTCGTAGGTCCATGTAACCCCGTTGGGCTCGACGAGAGAGACCAACTGCGATGGCGAGCAGGCACAGCCTCGTTCATAGGTCTCGGAGGTCTCGTTTCCATCGCCATCTTCGGTGACGACAGAGGTGAGAAATCCCTCGCTGTCGTACTCGAAAGTTTCGAGGTTGCCGTAGGAGTCGAGAATGGTCTCGTAGCGTCCCAGGGTCGTCATGGTGACTCGTTCCTGAGAACCATCGGGGAAGTCCTTGTAGACAGTACCCGTGACCGAGTAGTCGTATTCGACCGACTGTCCCTCGGCTGTGTAGCTGGTGACCCGATCGTTGCTGTCGTAACCGATCTCGACTATATCGTTTCCACGCTGATTGCTAACGGCTACCAGGCTGTAGGCGTCGGGCGAGGAGGAATAGCTGTAAAGGATTCCCGAACCAGCTGGGTTCGCGGAGTCATTCACATCGAGAAGCGCATCGGATCCATCCCGGTCATACGAGATGACGCGACCTGTTGCATCCTCGGTCAGTGTGACCATGGTCCACGTCAACGGAGGGCCATAGTTTTCCGATCCGAGAGGTGGCGTTGTCGGCTCCCATCCGAGCGAGTAAGTTCGCCCTGCGGTGTCTTCGATTTCAGCCAAGAGACCCGTAGTGTTGTAGGTCAGGTGAACTGAATTGCCGTTCTCGTCTTGAATTTCGACCAGAAGGTCGTTCTCGTCGTAGTGATAGGAGCGCTTCCTGTCGATGAGAGTCAGGCTGGACTCTTCCGGATCCTCGAGGAGCGTGTAACGCTCCGCTGGCGGCTGCATGGGCTCCCAGTCTCCAGTGGAAGAGTTCTTCACGAAGTTGACCCAGTTGGACCAGGGCATGGCGAAGTGGACCTCGTCGGTGGTTCGAACAACGACGCTCACAGAGTAGGTGTGATTCCAGTTCCAGCCCCACGGCCCCCAGTAATCCATCGTACTGTTGTAGTAACGAGCAAACTCGAAATCCATGCCCGGTGCCGGCCGTTTCAGGTCTGTCACGGAAGGTACGTAGTTCCCGAGAAAGAGCAAGACAGGGCTTCCGCTGGCCCCCATGTTGTCGCCGAAGTGGCCGCCGCCGCCGGAGCCGCCGCCGCCGGAACCACCGCCGCCGGAACCACCGCCGCCGGAACCACCGCCGCCGGAACCACCGCCGCCGGAACCACCGCCGCCAGAACCACCGCCGCCAGAACCACCGCCGCCGGAACTGCAGTCACAAGGGCGCTTCTTCTTACACGGAGGAGGCGGTGGAGGTCCCGTTGGCACGTCACCCCCACCTCCAGGTGAGGCTGATTCACACGGAACCGTGTGATGCAAACTCTCGGTCGCTTGATCAATCAAGTAGAAGAACGGGTTGGCTTCAGCCACGGTTCGAATGTTCCGCGTAGCCCGTCGATAGGACTCCAAATCATTGATGGCTCGACTGAGCGCAGCATTCTCGAGATGAGGGATGTTGCTTGCTCTGGAGCGGGCAATGAGCCTCGGTATACTCTCACCAACCCATCGGTTTAGACACTTGAGGGTATCAGCGGTGCCAACCTCCCTCACTCGACGCAAGTATGCCTCCAAGAGCGTCCGAATGGCGGCATCCACGATTTCTGCGTCGCGATAGGGCCGAGGTCTGGGGGCATGTATTCCCCTGAATGGTCGCCATTCCTTGCGGCTCCGGCTCCGCCGCGCTGCTCGCGTGGCGGGCAACTCATCGCGGCCAACCACCCGCTCGCCAGGCAAGAGCGCCAGCTCGATTAGCTCTGGCCCTCCGGCTGCGAGAGCGTCTGACGACACTCCAACGACGAACACGGCCAGGAAGGCCACAAACATCTGCTTCGCAAACGATACAAAGTTTCCACTTCCACCTGTGCACATGCACGCCCTCCCAGGACCCTGTACCCTGTACTCCCCGGCCACAGCCCGTTACCAGTGTAAAGCTCCAGTGCCAGCGTCGCGCTCCGTGATAAATCAAAACACGGAGCGCGAAGAACAAAGCATTCGTCGGTAGTAAGACGGCCCTTCAAGCAGAAATTGCGCCTTAGGTCACAAGAATGTT
>JAJFLN010000177.1 GCA_021772705.1 Candidatus Cloacimonadota bacterium
GGACGGTGTGCCTCAGGAGGTCGATGCCTACCCAGGCAATGACGGCGACGATGATCATGGCCACCAGGGGGTCCAGGACGGTGGTTCCTGACATGGTGAGACCCAGGCTGATCAGCACGCCGATGGAGACGAAGACATCGCTGAGGGTGTGGGTGGCGTCGGCGATCAGGAAGTCGCTCTTCAGCCGCTTGCCAGCTCGCCGTTCGAGAGTGGTGACCACGATGTTGACCACCAGGGTGAGGGTCATGACCGTCAGGGTCTCCGCCGTGGGCGTCGCCTTCTCGGCGCTGAAGAGACCGGACCAGGCCTCCTGGAAGACCTGAACTGCGGTGTGGAGGATCAGGAAGGCCACGGCCAGGGCGGCGAAGGTCTCATACTTCCGGTGACCGTAGGGATGCCCTTCGTCGGCTGGAGCGTGAGCCGCCGACACCCCCACGAAACCGATGACGTTGGCCAGTGCGTCCAGCAGGGAGTGATAGCCATCGGCCTTCATGGCCAGAGATCCGACCTGACTCCCCCAGACCAGCTTCGCCACGGCGACGGCCGCGTTGGCCAGGAACACCCAGACGATGATGATCTGGATCTGGGTGCGGACGTGCTGGCGGGTAGACTCACGGGTAGACTCCATGAATCGCATTCTGCCACATGCCCGGAAATCGGGAAGGGCCGTGTCACAATGGCATCGGAATTGCGACCTCAAGCACAGACCAAGGAGGTGAGGCATGGTGGACGCACAGACGCTGCTGCGAGAAATCCCCGACATGTCTACTCTGCCCGAGCTAGAGAAGGACAAGCTGAATCGAGCCGCCGTTTACAAGCGTTTGCGGAAGAAGGAGATCCTCTTCCTCGAAGGCGAAGCGCCGGCTGGCTTCTGTATTATCGAATCTGGGTGGATCAAGACCTACCGAAGCTCTCAGGGCGGACGAGACGTGGTCCTGGACATCCTGGGACCCGGCGATACCGTCGGTTCCTGTTGTGGACCGGCCAACGGCAGCTCCTCTCACGGTTGCTCTGCCGCGGCGATCACTCAGGCTCGGGTTCTCTGGGTAAAGGGAGCGGACTGGCGGATGCTCTGTCGCGAGTGCCCTGGCCTCGGAAGGGTAGCGCTGGAAGTCATGCTCCGGTCTCGGCGGCGATGCGTGGATCTGGCCGTCGAACTGGCCCTGAACGATGTGGACAGCCGCCTTGCCAGCCTGCTCTTGAAGCTGGCGGGATACAGGAATGGCCTCTCTGGCAAGCGTCCCGTGGCACAGGTCATCAGTCACCAGGACATGGCCAGCGCAATCGGTACGGCGCGAGAAGTGGTCACGAGACATCTTGCCCGGCTGGTGGAGCAGGGCGTACTCTCCCGGGAGGGGCGCCGTATCTGCGTCGACAAGCCCGAGCAGCTTCAGACAATTGCACGAGGCGGATGAGCCGGTATTGATGATGTTGCCCCTGAACCCTCACTTGCAGACAGGACAGGAGGAGTCAGGCCATGCTAGTCAGTGACTGGATGACTCGGCAAACGATTACCATCGAGGAGTCCGAGATGATTCCTCGCGCCATCGAGTTGATGAAGGAACACAAGATTCGGCGGCTCCCGGCGGTCCGCGCTGACGAGCTGGTGGGCATCATCACCGACCGAGACATGCGCGAGTACATGCCCTCCAAAGCGACGGATCTGGAGGCTCATGAACTGCGCTATCTGATCGACAAGACCCCCGTCAGTTCCGTCATGTGCAGGAATGTGCTGACCATCTCGCCCGAGACCCCCCTGGAGCAGGCAGCGGCCATCATGCGTCGTGAGAAGATCGGCGGCATGCCTGTGATGGAGTACGGGAAGCTCGTCGCGGTCATCACCGAGAGTGACATCTTCGAAGCCCTGGTGGAGCTTCTGGGCGCCGACGAACCGGGTGGCCGGATCACCCTCGAGTTGGGCGCCTCCGCCGGCGCTCTCAACGACATCCTGAATCTCATCAAGGAAGTCTCTCCCAAGGTCACCTGTGCTCTCACCTACACCAAGGAAGAGCTGCCAACCAGCAGGAACCTCGTCCTCAAGCTCCGAGTCAGCCTGGACGAGTACGAGGCCCTCGTCGTACGCCTCGAAGACCAGGGATTGACCGTCACCGACGCCAGGTTCACGGGCAACTGAACTCGCTCGCTGCCTTCAGACATTCTGTCCCCTTCTCAGTGCTGCGGGTCAGAATGTCTGCGCTTGTTCCGTCCGGCCTGCAGATCTTCGCCTCCTTTGGGATACACTGAAGAAAGTTTCCACCAGTCCCGAAGTCGCGATCTTCCACCCTCCCTGCCCCGGATCAAGGGCTCCTCTGTCCGGACACCGCGCTCTTGCCTCGTAACCTCCAGTTCGCCTATCTGCCCCTCGACGATCGGCCGGTCAACCTCGACGCCGTCCGCATGCTGGCTGACATCGCCGGAATCGAGCTGCTGCTGCCTCCTGCCGAGCTGCTCGGCTGTTTCACCGAGCCCGGCGACGTCTCGGCTCTGGCAGGCTGGGTCGCCTCTCTGCCCAGATCGGCCAGTCGTCTCATCGTGAGCCTCGACATGCTCTGCCACGGAGGGCTGCTGGCCAGCAGGCTACCTCCCTCATCCGAGAGCGGCGACGCTCCCCCTTCGGTAGCTGGCCTCCTGGCCTTGAAGGAACTCCGGAAGCAGCGAAGCGACCTGACGCTCTTCGCCTTTGGCGTGTTGATGCGGAGCTCCATCTCCGTGGTTCGAAAGGCAGACCTGGAGCACTGGAAGCGCGTACAGGAGGTCGCCACTTCGCCCGGCGTGACCCCCGAGAACCTGGCCGGACAGCTCCGCAAGGCCGGGGTTCCTACCGCCGTGGCCGCCGGCTTCGCCGCAGCCCGGAAACGAAATCAAGCGATTCACCTCCAGGCCATCGAACTCGCCTCATCGGGTGTCATCGACTACCTTCTGTTCTGCCAGGAGGACGCCGCCGAGGAGGGGATTCACCGCCATGAACAGGATGAACTGGCGGATCGAATCGAGCAGGCAGGCCTGGAGAAGCGAGCCTCCATCCAGCCCGGGACCGACGAGGCCGGGATGCTGCTGCTTGCCCGGGCCGCATTGAACGAGTGCTCCATCGGTCTCGCCGTACGACCCTACTTCGGGCCGGGAGGCCAGGGCGCCGTCCCCCTCTATGAGGACAGGTCCATCGCCGAATCACTCCTTCTCAAGCTAGACACCCTCGACGCCCGCCGCGGATTCGGCACCCCCTTGTATCTACACGTCCTCGATGAACCTCCCAGAGATCTCTTTCTGCTGGACAAGGAGGGCATTCCCCTGGAGGGCTATCTGGGCATCAGCCCGGAGGTCGAGAGTGGCTGGGCCGTGGCCGATCTCTCCCAGGTCAACGGAGCCGATCCGGGGTTCATGGATGCCCTCTTCGAGCGAGTTCCGCCCTTCACCCTTGCCTCCTTCAGCGCCTGGAACACGGCTTCCAACAGCCTCGGCACACTCCTGGCTCACAGAGCCGTCTTCGAAGTGGGTCTGGGAAGACTCCCGGCAAGGGACCTGGCGGAAGCACATCTGAGCTTCCTCGCCACCCGATATGCCGATGACTACGTCTATCAGAGTTTGGTTCGAGGGGTTCTCATCTCCAGGGCTCAGGAGGCCGGGCTGTCAGTCTTCGATCTTGGTGACCAGGGCTGGGCCCGGTTCAAC
>JAJFLN010000178.1 GCA_021772705.1 Candidatus Cloacimonadota bacterium
CTGCAATCACGGAATTGGGGTTCCAACCCAGCCTGGGATGCATTGTCGGGTGTAATTCTCGAGCGGGTCAGTTAGGCCAAGCGGCATGATCCGGCGGCGGCGCCGGTGGGGTCAGTAGAGAGGGGGCTCCCATCCTTGCCGTCGGACGGGTCGTGGGACTCGTCCATGGCTGCGGCTTTTCGAGAAGTCCCGGTGGCCCCACCGGCGCGACGACGCTGTCACCTACGAGGTGAAGCATCCTCTGTTGGAGAGCCACGGCCTCGGATTCCAGCTTGAGGCCTCCCCCTTGAAGGCGGTTGATTCCGGCAACTACGAGCTTCGCTGTCCTCGCTTGCCCTCCGATACCAGTGCCCGAATCGGGTGGAAGAACGGGAACCAGCCGGAGGCGGATCCGATCCCGGTCTTCGGTGCAGAAGTGGAACACCTCACCTTCCGGATGCCCGAGTACGGGCTGGAGCTTCCCTTCGGCGCGTTGGGGGGGGGGCGGGTTTCGCCTGCCCAGAACTCCAGCCCTGCACCGATCGCCGCCCGGCAACGCGACAAAGTCACAAAACCGGTCCGTGCACAATCGCCAAACGCCCCCTATCCAATGCGACCACCACCCTCCAAGCCGCAATGCAAGGCCATGATCCCCGGCTCATGATGCGATCAGCCGCTCCGAGCATACAACTCTGTTCGATGAGCACGTCACCGCGGCCCTCGAGGGAACTCTCAGGCGTCGGGGACCGGCAACGCGGTGCTTTCGTGTAGGTCGGAACCCAGCTCCTTCGAAGGGAACCTCCGATCCGGAGCTTCTCATCTGGGCCGAGGAGCAACATTGTCTGATCATCACCCAGGACGTCACGATCCCGATGTGACTCCGGCGTCGAACACAATCGCGTCGCCGGAGATGGTCTCGCTCCCCGTCAGGATCACGGCCTGCTCGACGACTCGCTCGAGCTCACGGACGTTGCCTGGCCATGAGTGGAGACGCAGGCGCTCCATCGCTGCCTGGTCGAGACTCTTGGCCGGTTTCTGGTTCCGGGAGGCGAACCTTCCGAGACACTGACCTGCCAGGGGCGCGATGTCCTCGGTCCGTTCCCGGAGCGGAGGCATCGGGATCGACAGGGCGTTCAGCTGGTCGTGCAGTTCCCGAAGGAACCGGCCCTCCTCGACGGCGTTCGGCAGATTGGAACGGGTTGTTGCGATGACCCGGACGTCCAACTTCAAGGTCCTGTCGCCGCCCACTCGCTCGAGCTCGCGGTCCCGGACGACTCGCAGCAGCTTGGGGTGCAGTTCCAGGGGGAGTTCGCCGATCTCGTCGAGTAAGATCGTGCCGCCGTGGGCACGCTCGAAGCAGCCCTCCCGGGTCTTGAGTGCTCCCGTTCCTCCCTCGGCTCCGAAGAGCTCCTTCTCCAGGAGGGAGCCGGTCAGGGCCGAGCAGTCGACTTTCACGAAGGGGGACTGGGCTCGGGAGCTAAGGCGCTGGATCATGGCGGCGGCCACGCTCTTGCCCGTGCCGCTCTCACCGGTGATCAGCACGTGGGCTGACGCCTGAGCGGCTGCCTTGGCTTGCTTCACCACCTGCTGCATGCTCGGGGAGTAGACCACGAGTTTGGGGAGCTCCGAATGCTCCGCCAGTCGCTGGTTCAGTTCGTCGACCTCTCGCTTCAGGCTGGCATTCTCGCGCTCCTCGGCGATCAGCTTTCGCCTCAGGGTCAGCACTCGCAGCACGGCGTTGACCCGGGCCAGCATCTCGTCGATGTCGTAGGGTTTCGTCACGTAATCGTCAGCCCCCAGATCGAGGCCGAAGACCTTGTCCCGGATGTCCTTGAAGGTGGCGGTGATGAAGATCACCGGGATGTCGTGGGTCCTCTCGTCGGCCTTCAGGAGCTGGCAGACCTCGAATCCCGACATGATCGGCATCTTGATATCGAGCAAGATCAGGTCCGGCTTCTCTTGGATGACGGTGTCGAAGACCTTCGTCGGATCCCGGAGCAGCACCATCCGATGGCCTTCATCGACCAGCAGGTCCCGGGTCAACTCCAGCTGTCCCAGGTCGTCATCGCAGGCCAGTATTTTGAAGGAACTCGACATCGGGGGACACCTCCAGCCTAACGCCTGGTCCGCCATGACACCAGCCCGATGTCGGGAGCGTCCCCCAAGGGGTGGATTCAGCTGCGATGAGCCGAGAATTTACACAGAGAGCACCGGGCTCGGGGAGATTCCTCTCCATCCCAGAATCCCTGTGTTCTCTGGGAACGCTGTGAACTCCGTGATCCCGACTGACAGCCCCCTGCGCGGCTTGCTCAAGCCCGAATTTTGCCGGCTTTCGCTTCCGACGGGTCACTGACCGGCCTGCCTCCGGCGATCTGACAGAAAGGGGCCGCAGGGCGCCGTTGTCGTGCGGTGGAGTTGACGATCCGGGCCTCCAGGGCTACATGCTCTTCGAGGCGAGGGAGTACATCTTCGTCTCGGCTCTCGATTGGGGACACGATGCACAGAACTCCCGCTCTGGCCCGGTGGGGCCGCATAACTCTGCTGGCCATTCAACTGGCCGTCCTGGTCCTCTTCGCGGCTCTGCCGGCCCGGGCCGAGAAGGTCGCCCTTCTCCACAAGTCGCGAGACCCCAACCACGCCACCCATACGGCCTACATCGGGAACTTCATCCGGAAGGCGGGCTTCGACTACGACCTGATGGACGTGGAGAAGCTGCTCGTGGACCCGATAAGCTTGAAGGGCTACTCGGGGGTCGTCACGGCCTATCTGTCCTCCCAGATGCTCGGAGCCGAACTCTATCCTGCCTGGCTGCTCGAACAGATGGACGCCGGGAGGCGGGTCGTCATCATCGGCTCCTATGGCGCCTACCAGGGTCTCCTTCCCAATCCTGGCGGCGGATTCACGGAATGGAACGAATCCACCAAGGAGATCAATACCTTCTTCTGGCCCTTCGGGCTCGAGTTCTATCTCGGCTTCACCGGCGACCCGGCGGTGCTGAAGGCAACCCGGAAGGTCGAGCGGTTCTCGGAGTTCGAAACTCCCCTGGCGGCAGAAGACCTCAAGTACTACCAGCTCTTCCGCAGCGTGAATTCCCGCAACCGGGTCCACCTCGAAGTGCGGCGATCGGACATGGTCGAGTCCGAGAGCGCCTTCGTCGTCCACACGCCCTTCGGCGGCATGGTCCTCGAAAGCTACGGGTTCTTCTGGTCCCCGGAACAGAAGAAGATGGTCGAGCGGGTCGACATGGCCTCCTTCATCGGCGAGGCCCTCCAGGGGCCCGTCGGACCCGTCCCTCGCTACGACATTCCGGGCCACGCCGAGCTGGTCTCTAGGAATCCCCTCCCGGAGCGGTCGCCGCCGAACCCCCGAGTTGCGCTTCATCCTTCGGAGCCGAGCCGCCACGTTCTGGTTCCCTACAAGTCCAGCGAGATGCCCTCCCCCGAGCTCCACCCGATCTACGACCGGGCAGGCATGGTGCTCAATCACCTTGGCATGATTCCCGAGTACTGGGCCGTGGATGAGCGAGGACTGCCTTCCGATGACGAGATGACCCGATACCGGGCCATCATCACCTGGGACGAGACGCCCTTTCTCGCCGGCGCTCGAGGCTACGGTGAGTGGTTGCTGAGGCAGGTGCGGGAAGGCAAGAGGCTTGTCATCATGCAGACCTACGGGGCGAGCGTCGACCCCGAGACTCAGGAGCGGCCCGGTCTGGAGGCGGCGATCTTCGCCGAACTCGGGATCCAGCGGGCGCCGTTGCGGCCGGTTCGCATCGACAAGCTGCCTCGGCTGCGCGTCGCCGACCCCCTGCTGGGATTCGAGCATCCCGTCGACGCTGAGCAGCTCAGCTATCAGTTTTCCTACCGCTCGACAGGTCCCGGGAACCGGGTCCATCTCTCCCTCTCGGACCCGAACCACGGCCCCATCGATCTGGTCGTCACGGGTCCCTTAGGCGGCGTGGCCATGGGGGACAGCGCCTTCGCCTCTCCATCGGACGAATCGGGGATGCGGGCTCTCGTGGAGAAGGCGATCCGAGGCGAGATTCCGACGGAGCTTGCTCAGCAGAGCACGGTCGGTACATGGAGACTCGATCCCTACCAGTTCTTCACCCGTGCCTTGGGCCTCGAGGGGCTTCCGGTTCCCGACTTCACCACCATCAACGGGGCCCGGATCGCCTACAGCCACATCGACGGCGACGGCCTGGAGAGCGTCTCCCTCATCGATCGGGCTCACTCGGCCGGGTTCTATGTAAAGAGGGACCTGCTGGAGCGCTACGATGATCTGCCTCATACGGTGTCGGTCATCTCCAAGGCGGTCGAGGAGTCGGGCAACAGGACCTACCATCCCATGCTCGAACTGGCCCGGGAGATGTTCCGCCTCCCTCAGGTCGAGGTGGCGACTCACACGGCGACTCATCCCTTCAACTGGGTCCGAGGCGATCCCTTCATCGCCAATCCGGAGAAGTATCCCTACGAGATCGTTCACCAGCCCTACAATCTGCTGGAAGAGATCTGGGGAACCCGGCTGTTCATCGAGCGGAACCTCAGTCCCGCCGGGAAGAACTGCGAGGTCCTGCTCTGGTCCGGCGCCACGAATCCCGACAAGGCCGCCCTGGAGATCGTCTGGCGTTCGGGTATGGAGAACCTGAACGGCGGCGACCCGATCTTCGACGCCGAGCACCCCTCCGTGGCTGGCCTGGCTCCCCTGAGCCGTCTCAAGGGACCCTACAGGCAGTACCTGACCTCCGCGGCGAACGACTTCGTCTACACCCTGTTCATGACCGGCGACTGGTCGGGTCAGAGAAAGGTGCTGGACCACTTTGCCCGGACTGGACAACCGCGTCGAGTCCTGCCGATGAATGTGTATTATCACTTCTATGCGGGCATCAAGCAGGCAAGCCTCGGCGCGCTTCGGGAGGTCTTCGACGACCTGCGGGCCGGCGCCCGGGCGGGGGAGGTCGCGCCCATCTTCTCGAGTGACTACTGTCGCATCGCCAGGGACTACTTCCAGACCCGGGTCATGGCTGACGGAGACGGAGGCTGGCTCGTGGAGAACGGAGGAAAGCTGCGAACCCTGCGGTTCCCGTCCCCGGTTCACGTCGACCTGGACCGCTCGAAAGGCGTCCTCGGCTATCTCTGGCTGCAGGGGCAGACCTACGTGCATCTCGACGGCAGCCGGCTGCGGCACGTCGTCCTCGGCGACCGTTCACCCTCCAAGCTCTTCCTGAGGAAGGGGACCATGTCCGCACGTTCCGTGACCAGGCACGACGGGGGAATGCTCCTCGGCATCCGGGGCTTCGGCTGGGCCGTGTTCGAGCTGGCAGGCGCCCGGCCCGGTTCCCAGTACCGGATACGCCTCGAAGGGCCAGACGGCGAGGTTCCATTGGAGGAGTCTCTCAGGGCCTCACCCAGGGGAACCCTCCAGCTTCGAGAGCTGCTGCCTGCTCCAGCCCGGGACTATCTGCTTCGGGTTGAGCCGGCCGATGACCGCGATGCTTGAGAAGACCGGTGGCGGAGGACGCGCCTGCCGTGGAACGCAGAGGCGCCGGGCCCTCTGTGCCATGTCTCTGGCGCTGACGGCACTCACGGCGCTGGTTGCCCCGGCCGGTCTGTTCGCCATGGAGGGCGTTCTCCCGGAGCAGGCGGAACCGGTCGCCTCATCTCCTCGTACTTCGCCGCCTCAGATCCAGAACGGCGAGGACATTCGATTCGTCATGGCCCAGGAGCTCTTCCGGAAGGGGCGAACCGGCGCGGCGATCTACATGTTGCAGCAGCTCAGCGCCAGCGAACCAGAGAACGTGAAGGTTCTTCTCAAGCTGGCGGAGATGGCGATCCTCGCCAAGAACCGGGCCTACGCCGTCCAGGTCGTCCGCAAGGCTTCCAAGCTGTTGCCTGAGGATGTGCCGATCCGGCTCCTGGCGATGGACCTCTACGATGCATTCCAGAATCCCCTGAAAGAGATCATCGTGGGTCGAGAAATCCTGGCCCTCGAACCGGCCCACCTTCCCACCCTCCGGCGGCTGGCCGATCTGTATGGCAAGCAGGACCTGTCGGATCTGGAGGCCCAGACCCGGGCGACCCTGCTCGATCTGGAGCCGGATAACTACGAGAATGCCCAAGCTCTGGCGACCCTGGAGAGGAAGACGGGCAAGGTCTGGGAAGAGGTCAACACCCAGCGTCATCTGGTTGCCCGGTTTCCCGAGAAACGCAAGCATCAGATGAGGCTCGCCTATCTCTATGGCTCCCTTGGCAATCGGTTCGAACAGCTTCGGACACTGGACGCCATTCCCGGTGTCGACGACGACCCGGTGGCCCGCGGGCTTCGAAGGGAAGGCAGCCGTGCCCTGCGCTCACAGATCCCGATCCAGGACTCCGCCGATGCTGTCCTGTTTCGCGAGCTGGACACATCCCGGGAGTTTCAGGCCCTCAGCACAGGCTTCGAGGCCAACTACTCCCACCGCCGCCTGCGAGACAGGGTCGACCAGGGTCTCTGGTTGAACCTGAAGGACCTGGACTACACAGGGACTAGCCTGCTGACAGGCACACGGCAGGTGCGCAATCTCGACTGGCAGTACCGTCGCCTGCACGAGTGGGACGGGACCCGGAGCCAGCTGTTGCTCGGCCTAGGTGCCTCGCATGTCTCCGTCGGAGGCAGCCTCCTCTCCCGTACAGGAGCGGTCCTGGATCCGGCGGACTTCCCGTTCCTCGAAGCACGGCAGTTCGGGGGCGACACCCTCACGGCGAGAGCCGAGCTGCAGAGAAGTCTGAAGGAGGGACTCGAGCTGCGGGGATGGATCGCCAGGGAGCCCATGGACGACCTGGACGCCCAGGTCCGTCTCGTGACCCGCTTCGTCACCGCCGGTTCCCTCGAATATCAGTGGCCTGACTCCACGTCGGCGAAGCTCGCCTACCAGCGCTGGGCCATCTCTGATGACAACACCCGACAGAACGTGCAGCTCATCCTCCATCGCATTCTCTGGGGTTCCGATCCCGTTCACGACCTGGACGGCACGCGAGTCCGGTTCCTTCGCACGCCTCCGGGCAACCATCTCTCGCTCACCTACCAGGCGGACTGGCTCGACCACGATCGAGCGTCCCGGCTCTATCAGAGCTACGACAACGAACTGGACCAGGATCTGAGGCTCACGGGTGAGCTGGAACTCCCGGCTTCCAAGTTCCTCCGAATCGAAGGAGCCCTGGGCCGAGGCAACAAGGTGCTCGATTCCAAGAGCGAGCTCGGCTTCGGAGTGGGCTACAGGGATGCCGCCGATGGCAAGGAGATCGTTCTTCAGTACGTGACTGCCTCCAACGAGGTGCGCAGCGGCACCCAGGCGAACCTGACCTTGATCGGGCTCTCGAAGGTCGAGCGCCTGCAACTCACGGGCAACTGGTCCTTCTGAACATCCTCAACTCCTAGTGCGGTGGTCCTAACGCTTCCT
>JAJFLN010000179.1 GCA_021772705.1 Candidatus Cloacimonadota bacterium
CTCTTGCAGCTGATTTATTGCACGATCCTGTTTGATCCCGGATCGTGCGGTTAATCGACCGATACTGAGAAACCGCTCACAGCGAGTGACTCACGGAGGCTTGGAAAATGGCGAAACTCGAGGTTAGGACCACCGCACTAGCTCACGTCCTGGAAGACCGCCTCCAGAGCGGCGTCGTAGGGCTTGTCTCGATGAGACTCGAGATGCAGCCGTAGCGACGGGTAGTCCAGGAGCGTCTCCAGCACGTAGGGGAGGCCTCGAAGCTCGGTACCGCTGAAGTCCTGGGTGACCTGGTTCAGCTTCTTCAGCCCGCCGAAACGGAGCAGCTCGTCGTAGAGCCGCTGGCCGATCTCCCGATCCAGCAGATGGCCTGAAGATCGATGGACGATGGACCAGTAGATCTGGCTCTTGCCGATGTCGGCGAACTTGTAGCCCCAGTACTTGGCCCCGTAGCCATCGAGGTGCCCGAAGCGGGTGAACCAGGGGAGCCCCTTCGGGTAGAACCCGTCGCCGAAGATTGATGCCGCGAGGCCGTCCCAGATCTCCGTCGGGTCCGTGTCCACCCGGTCGTGGAAGTCCAGATCGAACCGGGCATACAGCACCTGGGTTCGTACGTGACGGGCGGCGAAGCGTTGCTCGGTCTTGTAGAGCAGCTTCCGGAGCTTGTCGTCCAGGTGTGCTCCTGTCTCGTAGTGCCGTGCGAGCCGGTCCAGCACCATGGGGTCCAGAGCCCAGTTCTCGAACACCTGGGAAGGAACCTCCACCAGGGACCTGGGCACCCAGTGGGAACCGGAAGGCTCGGCGTCGATCAGCAGGCCGTGAAGGACGTGGCCGTACTCATGAAACGCCGTCACCACGTCATCCCACAGGAGGCCGGTCTTGCCGCCGGGCAGGTCCTTTTCCTTGAAGTTACAGACCAGCCCCATCTCGGCTGTCCGATCCGGGTAATGCGAGGCCCGCCCTCGAATGGTCCAGCAAGCGGCGTGGCTGTACTTGCCTTGACGGGGGTAGAGGTCGAGATGGAGAAGGCCGAGTTCCTTGCCATCGCTATCGAGAACCCGGTAGCGCTCGATTCGTAGCTTCTCGTCGTGCTCGGTCGCCTCGAACCGGAGGCCATAGAGTTCACCTGACAGTTCCAGCAACACCTGCACCGTTCTCTCGGCGCAGAGGTACTCCTTCAGAATTTGGGGGTCCAGGCCTTCCGTAGGCGCATGCTCCTCCAGATAGGAGAGGTCGTAACACTTCGGGGCCTCGCCGCCGTTCAGCTCCCGGTAGTCGGCCATGGTCTCCTGGAATCTCTTCTCGGTCCACTCCAGTAGCTCATCGAGTGTCTGGTGCACCTCCGATGTGGCAAAACCTTCGTTGGATGCCTCCAGCTCGACGTAGGACTTGTTGGCCACCAACCGGGACCGCTCATCCCGCAGCTTGCGCATCTTGTCCAGCAGAGGAGCCAGATCCCCCGTACCGCTGAAGAACTCCCTGTAGACCCGCTCCCGGATGGCCGCATCGGGATGGGACTGAAGCAGGTCCTTGAAGGAGTCCTGCCGGAGCAGGAATTGAGTCTTCCCGTCCTCGCTCTGGACCAGGGAATGAGGGGGAATGTCCTTCGCTTCCTCGGGGGTGACGTCGAGAAAGATATCCGTGTCCTTTAGCGTCTTGGAGAACCGGGTGCCGATTTCGGCCAGGTCGTCGTCGATCTCCAGGACCCGGTCCTTCTTCCGCCGGTCCAGGTGGACGCCGTTCTGCTCGAAGGCGATGAGCAGGTCCTTCAGGTAAGCCGCTCGATCCCAGCGCAAGCTGTCGCCCAGCCGCTGGTTCACTTCCTGCAAGACCGAATAGGGCAGGTCGAGAGTAAAGAGGTGTGCCCAGAGCTTGGACATGAGCTCCGTGGTCTTCTCGCACCGGTCTCTCACCTTCACGTCGGGATGGGTATTGAAGTCCCAGGAGCCCCTGGAGGTAATCTCGTCCAGGACCGAGACCATGCTGTCCCACTCCAGAACCGACTCCTCGTAGGTCACGTCGCCGGGCCGATCTTTCAGGACCAGCAATCGGTTTCCGCAGCCCTCCAGCAGAGAATTGACCTTCTCTTCCGCTTCCCGGTCCCAGGGCATGTTGACCTTCAGAAGGGGTCCGTCGGTGGTGATTTCCTTCTCTGCTTCGCCCTTGCCTGGTTCCTGCTGGGCCTGCTGCTCAATGGACATCTTGCTTGCTCCGTTTCTCTCTTATTCCGGTGCCGGATTCGAGTCTTCGGCCCCGGCCTCGACATCGTCTCCGACGTCGCTGGTGCCCGTCTGTGTGACCGGTTCACCGCTGAAGGGCCGGTAGCTGACGCCGTGTTCGCCCGCTTGAATTCTCCGTGTGCCGTAGGGGTACTCCACAGCCGTCACGATCCGGGTCCCCTTGTCGAGGGTCACCTGCCAGCTACCGTCGGTGAAGTACCCCCCGATGATCGCCGGTATGGTTCCGATCCTTGGATTGGCCGTTACGGCAGCATGGTTGAATCCGAGCTTCACCGGCCGGCCCTCGACGGATGGGACCTCCCCGAAGTCGAGATGCAGCTTGGCCGCTCCATGCTTGGAGCCCTTCCTTGCCTTCAAGATGATCCCCTCTCCCTGGGAGTTTTTGGGGATCACGACCCCGCCGTCGCCGACCACGTCGTCCACGATCCGGTAGCGAAAAGCAGCTCCCTCGGTGGATGCGCTGGTACCTACCGTTTCGAGGAGCTCGATGGTCACCAGATGATTCCGGCCCAGGTGATAGTTAGATGGCGGCAGCCGGTATCCGTGCACGGCCCCGTCCCGGACTGTTGCGGGCTCCGGGGCCTGGGCGGCCGCTTCTGCAGGGGCCAGTGCCAGCACAGTGAGGGCCGTCATGGTCATGGCAAGACCGGTGGGATTGCTGAAATTCCTCATGATTGTCTCCCTGCGGCTTCCGCCGCTTCAGGCTTCATGAACCATCTATCACTTCTGGGTCGAGGCGCCAGGGCGCCTCGAGTCACCACTCGGGCCAGAAGGATCGGCTCTCGAGATTCAGTCGTCTTCGAATGATCTCGGCCAGCTTTCCACTTACCTGCATGTCCTTCTTCAAGACCGGATAGACAACCACGTCACCAGGCTTGTAGGAAGGATAGGCCACAGACCAGCCAGGCATTTTGAGGGGCACCTGGACGATCAGAGAATGCCGGCGAAGCTTGAGAGCCAGCTGTCCAGCCGGGATACTAGGAAACTTCTTCGGTGCGTCCAATCTGGCACTCCTCTACTTCGCCATCTCCGCTTGAGCGCGGAACGGGCGAATTCAGTCTTAGAACAGGACCACCCCGATCGGATTTCTCGAACCGGCGCCATTCGACATCGGGGGCGCGGAACCAGAGGGCATCGAGGCGACCGACACGCTTGAGATGCTGATGCAGGGTGGTCACAAGCTCCGGTACGAGGGCCACGGCCTCGTCAGCCGTCGGCGCCTCCGCAGCCTGATCGAAGTCGAGGATGTGGGCGAGCCAGCTGTCCTCTCCAGTGGGCGAAACCAGCACATGCAGACACTTCTCTTCCATGGCGGCCACTTTATCGCATCCAGGCCACTCGATCCAGGAATGAAGGCCACAGCGGGTGCATGTCCCGTAGGGGGTCCCCTGGCCTATT
>JAJFLN010000180.1 GCA_021772705.1 Candidatus Cloacimonadota bacterium
TGGGCAGCTTGAACGTCCCACTCCGTCAGGACCCGAGACGTGTGAGTGACGCCCTCCCGACGCGGAGGCGAGGCCTGGGACGCCGGAGACGACCCATGACTGCCCATGGCACCCTCTTCTTGAAGACGGCGCACGACACGTCGGACAATCTCTTCGATGAGCTTCTCGTCAATCATTCAAACCGGGACGAGTATAGAACGGTCGGGGAAGGGCTGCAAGAATGGGGCGGAGCTAGAGGGGCGGATTCTCGCATGAGAAGAGGTTCGCATCAGTCCAGCAGACGCCTTGTCGATGATTCATAGATCTTGTCACTAAGATCGAAATGTGTTAGTTTCGGGTCGGTTTTGTCGATATGACACAGGCGCCTCGCATCATCAATTCGGAGTCGGCTCCGGCTCCAATCGGTCCCTATTCCCAGGCTGTCGAGGCCGGGGGAGTTCTTTATTGCTCGGGTCAGATTGCCCTGAATCCCGAAACAGGAGAGATGGCCAGGGGTACCATCGAGGAGGAGACGGACCAGGTCTTGAAGAACCTCGGGGCGGTCTTGAAGGCGGCGGGGCTGCGGTTCACCGATGTGGTGAAGACCACGATCTACTTGCAGTCCATGTCCGATTTCCCACAGGTCAACGGGGTTTACGAACAGTACTTCCGTGAGGGAAAGCCAGCCCGCGCCACCGTGGCCGTGGCGGGCCTGCCCAAGGGAGCGGCCGTGGAGATCGATTGCGTCGCTTACCGGTCCACCGGTCAGTGAGTTCCATGACGACACCCCTCGGACTGTACGTCCACATTCCTTTCTGCAAGGCCCGCTGCCATTACTGCGACTTTGCCACCGGGATCGGGAGCGCCGATGACATCGATGCCTATCTGGATCTTCTGGAAGAGGAGGCAGCTCGGGAGGCCGTGAACCAGCCGATCGACACCATCTTCATCGGCGGCGGCACCCCCTCTATCCTGGACGGTTCTCAGAGGACCCGGCTCTTTCGAGATATCCTGGGCCGGTTCGAGTTGACCCCCGACGCGGAGGTTTCAACGGAGGCGAACCCGGAGTCCATGGATCGGAAAACCGCCGAGGACCTGGCCGCCCTGGGGGTCAACCGGGTCAGCTTGGGAGGGCAGAGCTTTGACGCCGAGGAGCTGCGGCGACTGGGCAGGCTGCATTCCGTCCAGGGGATTCACGATGCAGTCGGATCTCTTCGCGCTGCCGGCATCCGCAACATCAACCTGGATCTGATCTGCGCCTTCCCTGGGAACACGGCCGAGCGGTTCCAGCGGTCCCTGGAGGCTCTGCTGAAGCTGGGCCCCCCACACGTCTCTGTCTACATGTACCAGCACGAGGACGAGAGTCACTGGGGCGGGATGGACGTGGAGCCTCCCGACGAAGACCTGCAGGTCGAGTTGTATTACCAGGCGAAGGATCTGCTGGAGGGGGCAGGCTACCTGCATTACGAGATATCCAACTTCGCCCGGCCGGGTCATGAGTGCCGGCACAATCTCAAGTACTGGTGCTCCGACTCCTACCTGGGCCTCGGACTCTCAGCCGTGCGATACGTGGACGGGGTTCGCCTGTCCAACCCCAGGGATATGGACAGCTATGTCAAGACCGCCGGGACGGGTCTGCGGGAGAGCACCTGTCTGGATCCGATCGCCAGGGAGCGGGAAGAGCTGATGCTCCGGCTGCGGTTGCTGCCCGGTGCCACGGGCGCCCCGGCCGTACCCGGAGAGGCCCTGGGCCATGAAGTCCAGGAGGTTTTGGAGCGTTACAGGTCCCTGGGTCTCGTCGACCGATACGGTTCGGGCTACGTCCTGTCTCGCCGGGGTATTGCCCTGTCGAACGAGGTCTTCGCGGAGCTGATCTAGGAGCAATACCCCGTTTGGAGGAGCCAGCTCCCCCAAGCCCCCAATTGGACTGGTGGGGCTGAGAGTGATGATGAACACTTGAATGACATACGAAAGCTCGACCTGTTCACCGGGGTCCAGGGGCCAATGACCCCGGGCGGGAGTTCGAGGGCAGAGCCCTCGTTTTCAAACATTCCTTTCACTAATTCGTGGGTATTGGATCTAGGAGGGATGGGTCCACTTGTACGGCGACGGCGCTAGGTACGACGATGAGCCTCTGGACTCGATCGAGGGGCTGGCGGAGCAAGAGTACACCCGGTACATGCTCCGGGATCCCCGGATTGCCGCTGTCCTGTCCGGTCTGGTCATGGGCCTGGGACAGCTCTTCAATGCCCAGTACAAGAGAGCATTCGTCTTCTTCGGCGGCGAGGTCGCCCTGTTCCTGTACCTCTGGGACTATGCCGCTGGATTGCCCGTCAGCCAGACGCTGATCGGCTTCACCTCCCCTGGCCTGTACCGGGTGTTTCTCTCCGGGCTTTCCCTGGCCGGCATCGGGCTCTGGATCTTCAACATCCGTGACGCCTACCGCATGGCGGAGTTCAGCCAGTTCATCTTCGACCGGGCCTTCCCCATCCTCGACGAAGAGGAGGAGGAGCTGGTTGCTCGTCATCTCACGATTAATCGGGCCGGCCTTAGCTATCACAGTGGTCTTTCGCGCAAGATGGTCTTCCTCGGCGCTGGCGTCTTGATCTATTCCGTGGCGCTCGTGGCGCTGGGTGGCTTCTATCTGGGGCGACGAAACCAGGTCGAGCCGCGTCAGATCCAGGAGACGGCCCGGGAGATGCAGGCCGTCACGCCGTTGCCGGTGAAGACGGTGGATCCGAAAGATCCATCGGCACGGCTCCAGGAGGGGGAGGCAGCCTTCGATCGAGGGGACATGGACCGGGCCAGTTCGGAGTTCATGGCTGTTCTGTCCTTGAAGTCTCCGCCCAGGCTTCGCTACCAGGCCTACCTGAACCTGGGGCGGGTTGCCAGCGCGCGGCAGGATAACGACCTGGCCACCAAGATGCTCATGGAGGCCGTCCGGCTGTCCCGTGAGATGAGCGCCGCCACGGAGAAGCAGCCCAGCAAGCCGATTCTGGAAGCCCGGAAAGCTCTGAAACAGGGCGATGCTTCCGGAGCCGAGAAACTCCTGGCCCCCGTGGCCGACGACTGGCGAAGCTGGCTGCCTCTGGGCCGGGCAGCGGCCAGCCGGAATGACTGGGAACGATCCCGGAAGTTCCTCACGGCTTACGTGGCCGCTCCCGCCCCCGAGCCTGAGGGCTATCTGGAGCTGGCCCGGGCGGAGTTCAACGTCGGACGGAGGCAGGAGGCCATCAGCCACGCCCGCCGCTACCTGCAACTTGTGCCGGGAGATCCTGACGGCAGCCTGGTCCTTGCGTCGGCACTGGAAGTCGAGGGCGGCCCCAGGGAGGCCTACGGAGTTGTCGAAACGGCCCTGGCGGCCCATCCACGTGACGCCCGGCTCCTGGCGGAGGCCATGCAGCTGGCGGAGGTCAGCGGCAACCTGGATCAGGCTGCCCAGGTGGCTCGCGCGCTGTTGAGGATCGATCCTGGCAATGGCCGGGCCCGGGACCTGGTCGAGGCATCCAGGAAGAACGCAGGGCCGGCCGAGAGGTTGAAGCGGGTGGGCCGAGAGTCCGCCGCAGAGGCACCGGCGAAACAGAAGCCAGCTACCAGAATCAAGCCTGCCGTGACTCAGGGCCATCGAAAGCAGGAGGCCTCATCGAAGCCGGCTGTCCGGAGCAAGCCGAAGGCGCCCAAGGCGGCCAAGGCAGAGAGTAGCTCCAAGCCCGCTGAGAGGGCCGACAGGGAGCGAGAAGCGAGGCTGCTCTACGGGGTGTCCGGCCGGGACGACCCTCCCCGGCGGTCCAGCGCCTCCGTCGATTCCTATGCCGACTCCCTTCGCGAGGCCGAGCTGGCCTTTGCCTCCGGGAATGACGCCCGCGCCATGAAGCACTACGAAGCGGTCCTGTCATCCCGGCCCGACCATCCCCGGTCCATGCTGCAGCGAGCCCTGTTGCTGCACAGAAGGGGGGAGACATCCCGGGCCGTCATGGCGACCACAGAGATTGTCCGCGTTCATCGCGACGACACGAAGACCCTCTCCGATACGGGACAGTTGTTGATCGACATGGAGAAGTTCGAGCAGGCCACCGGGACCTTCGATCGTGTCCTGGAGCTGGAACCCCGAAACCTGGCGGCGCTCTATGCATCGGGAGAAATCCTGGAGCGGCAGGGCGCCCTGGAAGGCGCCGAGAAGCGCTATCTGGCCATCCAGCGGTTCTATCCGGAGTTGACGGAGGTCCATGACTATCTGGGCAACCTCTACTACCGGCAGGATAGATTCCAGGAATCTCTGGTCCAGTACCAAGATCTGCTGAAAGCCGGAGGGGAGGATCCTTCGATTCGCTTCAAGATCGGGATGGTTCATTACCGCATGGGTGAAGTGGACAGAGCCCGGGATACTTTCCGTCTTCTCGAGAGCCGGCTGGAGCCAGGAGACAGCCTGTACGCTCAACTGAAGGAGATGCTCTCCCGGCTTCCGGGCAGGACCGCCTCCCGCTAGACTCGTTTCCGTCCGGAAACCCGTTCCCCCGACCCTTCGGCAAGCTCAGGAGAGGGGCCTCTGCCGCTCCAACACTGGCCCTCGACAGGGTCGGGCCGAACGGACTGGGGGTTTCCGGGCGGAAACTAGACTCGGTGGCTGGCGTGCCGGTGCCGGTCGGGAATGGCGTCAGCGGTCTCCCTTCGGAATCCGGTGTTGCCGAGGCTGTTCGAGAGGCTAACTTTCCTTGATTGAAGCGGTGAGACGTGCTATCTTGCCTCGACCCGGGAAGCCTGCCCGGAGCGAGCTCGTGCGGAATAAATGAGTCAGGAGAAGTTTCAGCCGAGACCGAGCCGCCGGTCCGCACTGCGGATCGCTGTGGCCGCCGATCACGCCGGGTACGAGATAAAATCGTACCTGGGCAGACTGCTGACCCGTGAGGGAGTCAGCTTCGATGATCTGGGGCCCCATTCGGACCAACGAGTTGATTATCCCGACTTTGCCCGCCGAGTGGCCGAGGCGATGGGGGAGGGGCGATACAATGCTGGTGTTCTCTGCTGTGGTAGCGGTCAGGGAATGGTCATCAGCGCCAATCGATACCCTGGCATCCGGGCCACCCTCTGCTTCACTCCGGAGCAGGCCCGTCTGGCTCGATTGCACAACGATTCAAATGTACTGGTCCTCGGCGGCCGCATGATCAGCAACGTCACTGCCGGACGGGTTGTGCGCGAGTGGCTCGACACACGCTTTGAAGGGGGGCGGCATCGCCGCCGCCTGGCCATGATAGACCAGGATTGCGGGGGAGCCGGCACCACTGGCAAAGGGAGCAGAAGGGCCAAATGAGCGAATTCACCGTCCTGGATCACCCACTTATCCAGCACAAGCTGACCCGCCTGAGGGATGAGACGACAGACACCAAGATCTTCCGTGAAGTGGTGGATGAGATCTCGTCGCTGATGGCCTACGAGATCACTCGGGACGTGCCCTTGACTACCCGAAAGGTGCGCACTCCCCTGGGGCTCGATGCCGACGGCCACTTCGTCGACGGGCTGCAGCTCGGTGTGGTGCCGATCCTTCGGGCAGGTCTGGGCATGATCCACGGCATCCTGCAGATCGTTCCCATGGCTCCCGTGGGACATATCGGCATCTATCGGGACCCGGACACGCTGGAGCCGAGGGACTATTACTGCAAGCTCCCCTCTGACAGCGAGAAGCGTACCCTCATCGTGGTGGACCCCATGCTGGCCACCGGCGGTTCGGCCATCGCCGCCATCAACTTCATCAAGAAGCAGGGGGCTGCGCGGATCAAGTTCAACTGTATCCTGGCGGCGCCGGAAGGGGTCGCTGCCCTGCGGGCAGCCCACCCGGACGTGAGTATCTACGCTGCCGGACTGGACGAGAAGCTCAACGATCACGGCTATATTCTGCCCGGGCTAGGCGACGCCGGCGATCGAATCTTTGGAACCAAGTAGTCATTAACTGAACCGTGGTCCGTCCGGTGAAGGGCGGGACATGTAGCTGGAAGAGGTAATCGAACTATGAGCATCAAGAACTTCATGTTCACTTCGGAGTCAGTCACCGAGGGACACCCCGACAAGATGGCCGACCAGATCTCAGACGCAATCCTGGACGCGGTCATGAAATCTGACCCGTACGGCCGGGTCGCGGCGGAAACATCCGTCGCCACCGGTATGGCGCTCGTGTTCGGGGAGATCACCACCAAGACCTACGTGGATATCCCCAAGATCATCCGCAATACGATCCGGGACATCGGATACACCAACTCCGAGATGGGTTTCGATGCCGACACCTGCTCCGTGCTGGTCAGTCTGGACGAACAGTCCCCCGACATCGCTCAGGGTGTCAACAGGGCACTGGAAATCCGGGACAGCAACAACGGGCAAGAGGACGAGGCAGCCCTGACCGGCGCCGGTGACCAGGGCATGATGTTCGGCTACGCCTGTAACGAGACGCCGGAGCTCATGCCCCTGCCCATCACCTTGGCCCACGCTCTCACCCTGCGGCTTGCCAAGCTTCGGAAGCGGGGCACTCTCCGCTATCTGCGACCCGACGGCAAGAGCCAGGTCAGCGTCGAGTACCGGGAAGGCAAGCCCTACCGGGTGGACACGGTGGTGATCAGCACCCAGCATTCTCCCGACGTGGAAGCCGACGTTCTTCGAGAGGACATCATCGACGAGGTCATCAAGCACGTCGTTCCCGCTCGGCTCCTGGATGAGAAGACCCGGTTCTTCGTCAATCCCACCGGCCGCTTCGTCGTCGGCGGCCCTCAGGGCGACGCCGGTCTGACGGGCCGGAAGATCATCGTCGACACCTACGGCGGCATGTCTCGCCACGGTGGCGGCGCCTTCAGCGGCAAGGACTGCACCAAGGTGGACCGCTCGGCAGCTTATGCTTCCCGGCACGCAGCCAAGAACGTCGTCGCCGCAGGCCTGGCAGAGAAGGTGGAGATCCAGCTTGCCTACGCCATCGGCGTCGCACATCCCGTTTCGGTGATGGTGGACTCCTTCGGCACGGGAATCATCTCAGACGAGAAGCTGGGCAAGCTCGTCGAAGACGTCTTCGACTTCCGGCCAGCAGCGATCATCCAGCGCCTCGACCTTCGCCGCCCCATCTACCGGCAGACCGCCAGCTACGGCCACTTCGGTCGGTCCGATCTGGACCTGAGCTGGGAGAAGCTGGACTATGTGTCGGAGCTGAAGAAGGGTGCCAACCTGAAGGACGAGGAAGGTCTTCCTCTCCCGCCGGAGGCCCTGGAGGGTGTGGACAACGAAGCTCAGTCCACCCGGGGACTCTGAACCACTTGTCACTAGCACGACAACGTAGCTTGCCTCGTCGCGAGGCCGAGCGAAGGGCGTTCAGGCAAGGCCGCAGGGCCGAAACGCGCGCAGGCGTACTTGAAGTACGTCGAGCACGTTTCGGCCCGAGAATGCAGCATGGATGCCATGTAGCCGGCCGCAGCAGAGGCAAGTTACGTTGTCGTGCTAGACACTCCTGAAGAAAGCGCCTCGAGATGTCACGAAGCGCCGATCAGCTTCAGCAGAGCCTGAGAGCCCTGCCAGCAGTAGATCGACTGCTCCAGCATGAGCTGCTGGAGCCCGTCAGTCTGTTTCTGGCACGGGAGTGGATGACACTTATGGCCCGGGAGGTCCTGGAGGACTCCCGGGCCGCCATTCGCCAGGGCGGCGATGCACCAGAACTGGATGTCCTGGCAGCGCGGGTGGCCGAAGTGTGCCGGGAGCTGCGGCACGGGGGTATCCGCCGGGTGATCAATGCTACGGGGATCGTGCTCCACACGAACCTGGGCCGTTCACCCCTTTCCCTGGACGTGGCCCGAGACGCCATGGCAGCTTCGGCTCAGAGCGTCAGCGTCGAGATGGATCTCCGGACCGGGGAGCGTGGAAACCGCTACGAGTCGGTCCAGAGACTGCTCTCGGTCCTCACTGGCTGCGAGTCTTCCCTGGTGGTCAACAACAACGCCGCCGCGGTTCTGCTGGTCCTCAACACCTTCGCCAGGGACAAGGAGGTGATCCTGTCTCGAGGGGAGATGATCGAGATCGGTGGCTCCTTCCGCTTGCCCGAGATCATCCTCTCCAGCGGGGCTGGTCTGCGGGAAGTGGGAACGACGAACCGGACCCATCTGAAGGACTACCGCAACGCTGTCTCCTCCCGGAGCGGACTACTGATGAAGGCCCACACCAGCAACTATCGTGTCGAGGGATTCACCCACTCCGTTCCGGCCCAGGATCTGCTCGATCTGAGCAAGGAGACCGGCGTTCCCGTCTATGAAGACCTGGGCAGCGGCAGCCTGATCGACATCGCCGACTACGGATTGACCAGCGAACCCACGGTGCAGCAGGTGGTCGCCTTCGGGATTCCCATCGTCTCCTTCTCGGGGGACAAGCTGCTCGGAGGTCCCCAGGCGGGGATCATCGTGGGTGAGAAGCGCTTCATAGATGCCATCCTCGAGAATCACCTGCTGAGGGCGCTGCGTATCGACAAGGTGAGCATGGCCCTGCTGGAGCGGACGCTCCAGACCTATCTAGATCCTGCGGGCCCCCAGGCCAAGGTGCCGATACACTTCCTGCTCTCTCGCTCCGTCGACGCTCTGGAGCAGACAGCCCGGGAGCTGGTGGCCCGATGTGAATCCGTCCAGTTGCAGCTGGAACCGCGGGCCGGCAGTTCGGCCGTCGGCGGCGGGGCCTGTCCCACAGATGAGCTTTCCACCTGGGTTGTGGAGCTGATCCATCCCCGCTTGAAGCCCGACGCCCTGGCCCGGCGTTTCAGGTCCTTGCCGACTCCCGTCCTGGGCAGGATTCGAGGGGACAGATTCTGCCTGGACATGAGGGCACTCCTGCCTCAGGATCTGGAAGAATTGATCACCTCTCTTCGGGGGATGGATGAGGAGATAGACTCGAGATGACCCTTCCCAAACGAGCCTTCAACGAGGCAAGCTGCCCGGTCTGCAGCAAGGTGTTCCAGTATCGGTGTGTCTCGGCGGCTGATTCGGCAAACGGACAGGACGCCGACTTCTGCCCCAGGGCCGTTGACCCGGAGCTGCTGAACAGCTACATCGTCGAGTGCCCCTCCTGCAGATTCGGTGTCTACCAGAAGGACTTTCACACTCGTCTGACATCGGAGCAGTTCCGGAGACTCAGGGACCTCCTACTGCCGCCAAAGAGCCCGGCCAGCCGAAAGCGCCGCACCGGCGCCGAGAAGTATGGCCAGGCCGTGGCCTGCTACGAGGCCCTGGGCCGCAGGGCCTACTTCCTGGCGACTCTGCACCTCCGGGGGTCATGGTGCTGTCGCGTCAACGGGAACCTCGTCGATGAGGCCCGGTTTCAGGAATCAGCAGTTGAGTTGCTTCAGAGGGCCCTCCTGGAGGACCAGGAAGTGGGAGCCGAGGAGATACCGGTCATCACCTACCTGATAGGCGAACTGAGCCGCCGCCTCGGCCGGCGTCAAGAGGCCTCGGATTGGTTTGAACAGGTGCCGGAGCTGATCTCCGACAGCCACGAGCAGAAGTGGCTAGTCGAACTGGCCGAGCAGCAGAGCGAACTCAACGCCAACACGATCAACTAGCGATCCATCTTGGCCCACCATGGAGGCCCAAATCCAGGACGACTGAGTGGCCAAGTCTTCCCGAACCGCTCGTCCTGAGTCTCTCAGCGGCGGCCCGCCGTCCCAATATGGATGAAACGGGAAGTT
>JAJFLN010000019.1 GCA_021772705.1 Candidatus Cloacimonadota bacterium
GGACCCGGTCCAACCTGGCCCGGTTCATGAACAACCTCGAGATCGCTACCTACAGCGACCTCTACTCCTGGTCCGTACAGGATGTTCAGGGGTTCTGGACCGAGGTGATCCGGCGTCTCGGAGTTCGCTTCGATCGATGGCCTGAGGCGATCGTCGATGCATCCCGTGGGCCCAGAAGACCTCGATGGTTGCCGGGGGGACGACTGAACTGTGTCAACAGCTGTTTCACTGCCGGTCACGACCGCCCAGCAATTTTGACTGCACGCGAGGGATGTGCCGACGTCGATGCAATCACCTACGGTCAGTTACGGCGGCGGGTCGAAGCGGCCGCTGCCGGACTAGCGGCTCACGGATTCGAGCCCGGCGATGCCATCGCCATCTACATGCCGATGACCACCGACTGTGTCGTCGCCTATCTGGCGATCATCCGTGCCGGATGCCGTGTCGTGTCCATCGCCGACAGCTTCCCGCCAGAGGAGATCCGGAAACGCCTCGACATCTCCAGAGCCCGGGGTGTCGTGACCCTCGACAGCTATTTCCGGGCAGGCCGGAAGATCGACCTCTACGAGAAGGTCAAACTGGCGGGCACTCCTCGAGTACTCGTCATTCCTCGTGACCCTGTGAATGAGCCGCTGACCCGGCCTGAGGATCTGACCTGGCGGGAAGTGGAACAGGGTCATGCAGTGAAGCCATCCCACGTTGCGAACCCGGACGAAATCATCAACATCCTCTTCTCCTCTGGGACAACTGGAATACCCAAGGCCATCCCATGGACCCATATCACACCTCTCAAGTGCGCCATGGATGGCCACTTCCATCAGGACATCCAGCCGGAAGACGTGGTCGCATGGCCAACCAACATCGGCTGGATGATGGGTCCGTGGCTCATCTTCGCCACACTCATGAACCGGGCCACTCTGGCGCTGTACGAGGGGTCGCCCGCCGGGGAGGGCTTCATGCAGTTCCTTGGGCAGGCAGGCGTCACGGTCCTGGGTGTGGTGCCCTCGCTGGTACGTGCCTGGCGCCGCGCGGGACTGCAACCCAGTTTGGATCGTATTCGGCTCTTCTCGTCTACAGGTGAGGCCTCGGGGCAGGAAGACTACCTCTGGTTGATGAGTCTGGCCCGGTATCGCGCTCCAATCATCGAGTACTGCGGCGGAACGGAAATCGGGGGCGGCTACATGACCGGTACCGTGCTCCAGCCCGCGTCGCCGGCGACCTTCACGACGCCGGCCCTCGGGACAGACCTGGTGCTTCTCGATGACTCCGGAGGACAGACCAGGGCCGGTGACACGGGAGAGGTCTTTCTCAAGTCGATCTCGCCAGGCCTCTCTCAGGAACTCCTCAACGGCAACCACGATGAGGTCTACTACGATGGATGTCCACCGGGCATCGGCGGCGAACCGTTGCGACGCCACGGGGATCGGATCGTCCAACTCGAAAGGGGCTTCTACCAGGCTCAAGGACGCTCGGACGACACGATGAACCTGGGGGGAATCAAGGTCAGCTCCCTGGAGATCGAGCGAGTACTGGACGGTCATCGGGCTGTCCGCGAAAGCGCCGCCGTGGCGGTACGACCACCAGAAGGCGGCGCGGAGGAGTTGGTCGCATTCGTGGTCCTCGAAGAACCCGTCGATACGGGCCTCCTGCGGACCGAGCTCAAGCGGCGGCTTGCCGAGAAACTCAATCCGCTGTTCAAGCTCCATGACGTGGTGGTCCGTGACGAGCTCCCTCGCACGGCCTCCAACAAGCTGATGCGCCGAACGCTGCGTCAGTCTTACCCCATACGATCGACCGATCAGGAGGATCGTCCAAAATGAAAACGCTGGAAGCAAGACCGGCTATCGGATGTCATCAATCGCCTGACATCCAGTTGAACCTCAATGTCAGGGGACTATCGCCTTCGGCAACCGTGGCGATCAACTCTCGCAGCGACGAACTCAGACAGCAGGGCAAGAGAATCTTCAAGCTCGGACTGGGTCAGTCACCCTTTCCCGTGCCTCAACCGATGGTGGAGGAACTGAAACGTAATGCTCACCAGAAGGCCTATCTGCCAGTCGAAGGCCTGCCGGAACTGAGACAGGCTGTCGTCGGACATCACTCCAGGACTTTCGGGATCAACTCGGAAGAGTGTGATGTCCTAGTCGGTCCCGGATCCAAGGAGCTCATGTTCATCCTGCAGCTGGTCTACTACGGCGATCTGGTCGTACCTGCGCCGGCGTGGGTCAGCTATGCGCCTCAAGCACGGATCATCGGCCGCCGCGTCAGTTTCATTCAGACCCGCCCCGACCGGGGCTGGCGCCTGGCGGCGTCTCAGCTCGACGAACTCTGTCGCACCGATCCAAGGCGCCCTCGTATCGTTATCCTCAACTACCCCTCGAACCCCACTGGGTCCACATACTCCAGCGACGAACTTCAAGAACTGGCGGAAGTGGCCCGCCGGTATCGCGTGATCCTGCTGTCCGACGAGATCTACGCCAAGCTTCACCATCGAGGAGAACACGTGTCCATCGTCCCCTTCTACCCGGAAGGAACGATCTTCAGCGGCGGGATCAGCAAGTGGTGCGGTGCCGGCGGCTGGAGGTTGGGTGTGTTCGTCTTTCCTGGTTGTCTTCGCTGGCTGGAACAAGCCATGGCCGCCGTTGCCAGCGAGACCTTCACCTCCACCTGTGCACCAGTCCAGTACGCCGCCATCAGCGCCTTCGAGGAAAACGAAGAAATCGATCTCTACCTTCGAGATTGCCGGAGGATACTGCGATCTCTCGGCAACGACCTCACCGAACGTCTCCGCAACGCCGGACTGGAAGTAATCTCTCCTGAGGGCGGATTCTATCTCTTCCCGGACTTTAGCCCTCTCGCAGAGAAGCTCCACCAACGAGGAATCGAGACAAGTCAGGCGCTCTGCGAACGGTTGCTCATCGACACGGGCGTCGCCACCCTGCCTGGCGTGGAATTTGGCCGGCCTCCGGAGGAACTGACGGCCCGGATCGCCTATGTCGACTTCAACGGAGGCCGGGCCATCGACGGCATCCGGGAGCTAACGATGGGACAGGAGCCAGGGAAGACGTTCCTCGTGAACCACTGTGCCAACACGATCGATGCGGTGGACAGGATCTGTGACTGGGTGACCGGATGATCGAGAAGCCTATGCTCGGAGCACAGCTTGCCGTATTGGAGAAGTACAGAAAGGCTGGGTTCCGGGGGCGCTCTACCTACAACGACGACATCGGGGCCATCCGCGTACTGGCCGGCAGTTATGTCGTCTGTGTAAACCTGGCGCCGCGAGAAATCTGTCTCGATAGACTCCATCCTGCAGAAGTGCGACAGGCTCTGGATTGTTGTCGTGACCTCCTCGAGCGCGCCCAGAAGTGGGCTAAGGAGCATGGCCTCAAAGTTTCCGAGTTCTGAGGACCGGTCAGCTCGCGCCGTCGGAGATCCCCGTGAGAGCACGCAGCAAGAAACAGCCCTAGAAATCATGGGCGGCAAGACTCATGAGCCCCGATTGCGGGGCGGTGACAGGGATTCTTGTGATGGCCCCCCCTCGAGTGCGGTAGTCCACCGCTCCTGCAGAGTGGTCATGAGGCCGGTCAGGTCACGGCGAGCTCTGTGAACTGAGATCTCAGATCTAACACCTACGACTCGTTCAACCGGAAAACTCAGTACTCCTTGACTGGGAGCCACCTTGACTCCCAGTACGCCGCTCCCACTGTGGGCTATGACCTTGATGGCCGAGGCCGTCGAACGAAGACCATGCTCACCACGTTGGTCGAGGCCTTTGGTGCCTCGGCAACCTACCAGTATGTTTACGAGTACGAGTACGAGTATGACGGTGCGAACAACCTCATTCGTGTGGATGCTGGCAACATCACTCCCACGATGCTGGTTGAACTTGAGCATGGCCCAGGAGCCCAGCGCAGCGTGCTAAGCCGAGAGATCGGTGTGACCACCACATACGAGTATGACCCCGCCGGCCAGGTTACTTCCATACAACACACCCGTGACAGCGACGAAGAAGTCCTGTCCAGCTTCCAGTATAGCTACGACGCCGCGGGTCATCGCACGAGTCGCCTTTCCAATGATGGGTTGATCCTCTACTCCTACGATGATGCGGGGAGGCTGCTGACTGCTGCGTCCTCGGGGTCGACAGAGACCTTTGAGATGGACGATGTCGGAAACCTTACCCGGATCGACAACACCACTGGAGACCGGGACCTCGAGTATGACGATGCGAATCGTCTCGAAACGGAGGTCAGCGGCATCACCACCACGTTCACCTACGACGATAACGGGGACATGACTGAGAAGTCGGTATCAGGTGTGGACCACAAGTACACCTGGAACGATAGAAACCAGCTTGTAGACTATTCAATCGGTATCACGCCTGTTATGACTTACGCCTACTACCCCGAATCAGACCTGATTCTCTCCGCCACGCCTGACGGAGAGACCCCTGGGATCGTCCTATGGAATGGCCAGAACACCCTAGCGGACCTATACGTTACGGAGGATAACTACCTTGCCCTCTTCCGTCACTACGGCAGTAGTCAGGCATACGACGACATCTTCGCTGCACGGGACTTGACACGAAACGGACAGGACCACTACCTCCGTGATGCCTTGATGTCCGTGTATCAGGTGGCGAACACCAACGCTAACATCGCTGCTGCCTACAACTACTCCGCCTACGGTGAACCAAGAGACTGGGATGACGCTGAAGATACAAACAACCGCTTCACATTCACAGGACGCGAATACGACCCCGCTTCGGGGATGTACTACTACCGCGCCAGGTGGTATGACAGCGCAAGGGGGAGGTTTGCGAGCGTCGATCCTTTGGGCCTCGGCTTGTCCGAGAAGACCAACCTGTACTGGTATGCGGACGATGCCCCGAGCAACTATCGGGACCCATCTGGACTTTGTGCGTGCGTTGAGGATTGGACGGAAGAGCGTTGAACTCGGATGCGCTGACTGGGAGCAGACAGGCGAAAAGCCGACTCCGGTTCCGTGCCGTCGAACGGACTGCCCTGGTGGCCGGGGATACTGTCAGACGATCAAGTACAAGCAAACCTGCCACGTGTTGGACGTCATCCTGAGGGTCCGAGTCGGGACCTGCTGCCCGGGTGGTGCGCCAACCTGCGGTCCAATCAGTCGGCCCAGAGACTATCCAAATTTCAAGACCGACCCGCAACCCGGAGGAGTTCCTTGTGGTTGGAAGCCGGGAGACCCCTATTAGCAAACGACTTCCGAGATCAGCGGTCCCATCCGTCGTCGGGCTGCTCGTTCTATCTGCAATCCATGCCCACAGCTGGGAGCGTCTGCAAATTGAACTGTCGCCTACCTCTCGATCGTCATCAGGTCGTCTGCTGACTGAAAGTCCGACTAGTTCCGTCCGGCTCCCGAGAGACGGATCGACACTGGTGTACGTAGCAGGTGGACGTGCGAGGCAAGGCGATGTGGCAGCGGACGTGAACGGATTCGTTTCGAGAACCCGTTCGACCGTAAAAGTGAAGCCGTTCTACATCGGAAGGCACGAGGTGACTTGGGAGCAGTACCTACTGTTTTGCGAGGCGACCAGTCATGCACGACCTATTGCTCCGCCGTGGGGAGTTCGTCAACAAGATCCCGTGGTCAACGTGACCTTTGACGATGTACAGGCTTACTGTGACTGGGTAGGGGCGAGACTGCCGTCAGAGGCGGAGTGGGAGATGGCTTCTCGGGGACGGGACCTTCGGCGGTATCCCTGGGGAGATTTGCCGCCGCAGCCATCCTTCCACCTCAGGGCGGCGCTCCAATCTGCAGAGGGCCCGACGAACGGCACATCCCGAGTGGGTTCGTTCCCAGCAGGTGCATCACCTGTTGGGTGTTTAGATATGGCTGGGAACGCATGGGAGTGGTGCGCGGACTCATTCGACAAGTTGCCGGGCGACGTGTGGTCGCCAGACAGTTATCGCGATGGAAACTGGGCCAGAGGAGAAGTTCGCTCCGTCAGAGGAGGCGGATGGGACGTTGTGCCTTCGTTCTGCACGACCTATAACAAGCGGATGTTCCATCGTAGCTTTCGCAGTGCTACCATTGGCTTTCGGCTTGCTCTAAGTCACGTTGAACTCTAGCAAGTCCTTCGGACAGCCCTCGTCAAAGAAGTCCAGCGACGAACCCGAAAGGTCAGACCTCCCGCTCAACTCCAGGGTCTTGATCTGCGTAGGTTCACCCGGGACAAGGTCACCCCCATGGTCCTCGGCCTCTTCCCCCGAAAGGAGCAGGAAACAGTTGTCCAACTTCTCGAAAAATCCGTGATCTTCCTGACCCCGCAGAACATCGACGAGGTTCTCCACGGCGAGAACTTTCACCAATCCGCCTGGATGCTCGCGAACCTCTACCTCCTATCCGTTGACGCCGAACCCCTGGGAGGACAGGAAACACAAGCAATAGTCGGGACCTCTGGGGGGGACACTTGTCACGGGACGATGCGCTACTTCGACCCTGCGGAAACCCGGCGCTTCGATGACTTCGTGGTTCACGAGTGCGCCCATGTGTTTCACAACTGGAAGCGCAGCCGATGCGGTCTTCCCTTCACCCGATACAAGGAGTGGCTCCTCCCGATCGCCTACGTGAAGCGAGAGACCTTTGCCTATGCCTGCGAGACCTTCAGTCGCATCTTGGCTCTCTCGGGTCCTCGCAAATCCCCGGCGCGACGACGCGCTCTGCTGGAGGAGTACCTGGCCTGCATCGATGGTTTCCCCGGAGATTCTCAAGGAGTGGACCACGATGAGTACCAGGACATCCTCCTGGAAGCTGTCACGGAACGAAACAGTTGGAAGCGAATCTTGAAGCGTTGCGAAGAGCGATCGACACGCATCACCTGAGCCTCTGCTCTGCAGAAGCTCTCCTCCTCCCCCAGCCGATACCAAGCCTGTCTATCCCGTCCTGGTGAGGGGTGGATGTGACTACTTTCGTGGCATCATTGTGCTGGGAGGCGTGAGCCAATAACGTTGCACGGATCCGACCCAAAGCGGTCGTGAGTGCTGATGAAATCAGGGGTTTTCCCAGTGCAGCTGGGGTGCGTGAGTTATCTTTGCCAAGAAGTCCATGACGAGCTGGCTGGGGCGCTGGGACCGCAAGGCC
>JAJFLN010000181.1 GCA_021772705.1 Candidatus Cloacimonadota bacterium
AGGCTTTCGTGTGTTCAGAAAGCCAAACTCGACGCCCTTCAGGGCCAATCGCGCCATTATCTCGGTGCCCGGAGGCCACGCCACCCTTCCGAACCCACCGCGAAATCGTCGTCACAGAGGTTTATGCGTCAGCTCTGTAGCCGTCGCTACCCCAAGATGTCCTCGGGAAGTGGAAGTCGAACAAAGTGGGTGTTGCCGTGTGCCTGTGAGTGAGGGAAGCGATGTCTAACGTCAGGAATCACCTGCGAGGTCAAGGGGTGATGCCGGAGCGTAGCGGAGGTGTCGCCCCGGTCTGGCACGTCGGCTGCGACAGCAGCCGGCGTGACAGATGAGATCGTCTGGTGCATTCCTTCTGTTATCGACTTGCGCCGTCGGCGTAGGCTGCACTCAGCAGCAGGTGTTGCGTCTCTCCTGCAGAGTGAGTGCCCCTGCTGTGACCGAGATAGACTACGTGGACTTGGACCACCAGCCGTAGGCGACCGAAGGCCGCGCGAGCCGGGCCCGAAGAGTCCGGCGACGAACAGACCATACCAAAGTACATTGGGTAATTCCAACCACGGCTATCAAGCCCAACTGTTAGGGCCAAAGAGTTTCAGCACTCTCCCAAACACGCACGGATTCACGTACTACACACACTACCATTGGCCAGACAATAGCGCACTTCAGCCCGCATTCGTACGTGAATTACGCAATCCGTACACCCGGCACCGCAAAAGCGAGTCAGGTGCCGCCTTCAACAGACAGGTTGATTGTCAGCATCGGACAGCTCCATTTGATGGGCGGGATCTCTTGCCGAGGTCTAACCATCATGCTAGTCTTCCCTGTCTGAAACCTGACTCACGACTTCCAAAGGAGCCTCTCCGATGTCATGGACGTGCATGTCGTGCTCAAGCAAGAACACCTATCTGCAGGACCGAGGCCAGGGTTCCCGAGACTGGGCTTGCCTCGATTGTTCGAACGTGGACTTCATCAAGCAAGAGGGCTTTGAGTTCTCCTCAACTCCCGTGATCTCGACAAACGCCGATGTGGGTAGCCTTGCCAAGAAGGTTCAATCGGGCGAACTTGCGCTGAATCAATTGCCCACTGAACTACGGGAACCAGTGCATCAGAAACTGCGAGAGTAGGCCAGCCCTTGTCGGACGTGCTGCTGCTGCTCTTGGTGGGGATACCCGGCTATCTCGGGCTCTGGGTCGTCGATTTCATCGGTGCCGATCGCCATCGCCCGGCGTTTGATCGCAACATTCTCAGCATCGTTCTTGGGATTGTTGCCTTCGCTGTTGGGCACTACACGTACTTGGACCTCACCTCTTTAGTTTCCCAAGTTGGCGCGCAAGTACACCTGAGCAAGGGAAACGTCTCAGTAGTCAGTTTTTTGACTGCTGAGCGCTTCCTGCCTTGGCTATCCTTTCAAGCGCTGATCGCAGTTAGTCTAGGCTTTGCGATTGCATGGCTTTTCTCTCGGGATTGCATGGACAGGATGTTGAAGGTCGCGTTAGGGCGGTCGATCGATAAATATCTTCACCTGTCTCTACTTCGGAAGTATGCGAAGAACCAAGACACCCATTGCCTGCTACACATGAAGTCAGGACACTGGCTACTGGGCACACTCAACAGAGCGTCAGATGTAGTGGATGACCCACTTCTATACCTACTCCATCCCGTCCTGCTCGGACCGTCACAGTCCCACGACATGCACTTTGGAAATGTTGTCGAGAACAAGAATCGAGATGGAATGCTGATCCACCTCCGTGATGTTCAGACTCTCGTATTCAATGTTGACTGGGTCTCAGCCGCCTCTCGTACTCGTTCCTACATTAAGTCGCTGGACACATACGACGCCGAAACCGAGCCTTCCCACGATTCCGATCAGTGCTCGGCGCCGTTGATGTCAAGGAGGTTGCCCATGTCTGACTCCACCGGATCGTCTTGTCAACATAGTTCATCAGGGTGGGACCTGTCCCAGGAACGCCAGTTTATCGAGTCCCTGTTGTCCCACAGATTCATTTCCTTCTCGTATTCTACTCGCTCGTGGTCGCTTCAGCGTGTTCCACTTCGAGCCCGACCATCTTCCAACTGGTTCTAACCATGGGTGCTTTGCTTTGTTTCCTACTCAGTTTGCCCGTGGCCCGCTCCCAATTTAAGTTGGATCTAATTCTGAAGGAGTTGTCTACCGTAGAGGGGCATCCGATTGGAAGAATCAATGAACTTGCCGAAGAGCAGGCGTGTTCGCAGTGGTTGTTCATATGCCAAACGCGAAGTTCCAGACGCATGTTGATTGGTTACTACATTCCTCTATTGCTTTGGGCCTCACTGGCTGCTGCCTCCGTCTTCGCTTGGGCGGGTGTTCTTACCACCGTGCCGTAGCTCAACATGTTGAGGCCATTCCCATGGGGCAGTTTCGCCTCGTGGCCTGCTGCAGGTGCGGTTCCTGTCGTGGAGCGGCTTCTCGGCGTGGCTCTCTTGCCGCGGGGGTTCATGTTGGAACACCTGTCTCAGTGCGGCATCCCGACTATCTCGAGAGCCTGGCCGGTCTGCTCGGCGCATGTAGCCCAGGCCACGAGGCAGTTTCGACCTCCCGAGGTCTACGATGGGACACCCACAGTTCCCCTCGCGAAGGCGGTGAGATGACCGGGCGCTGAAGCAAGGGGTCTGGATGCGCTACGGATCAAGCGACGGCAGCT
>JAJFLN010000182.1 GCA_021772705.1 Candidatus Cloacimonadota bacterium
GCGTTCATTTTGTTGAACTGCTCAAGGCGAGTCCAGAAGTGTGCGTCAGGTCCAACAGCGCGGCACAACTCTGAAGGTGCGATGTCCGCGGCAATGGCTGCCTTGGCCAAGTCCTGCCGCAGAACACCCGTTTCACCGGCATCGAGCAATCGCTCAGCCACGAAGAGTAGCACCCTCGACTTCACTCTAACCTGAAAGAAGTGGCTCAGTACTTTCGGCACGCTGGATCCCATAGCTCGCCATCACTCTCTCTTCCGAAACTCGTTTCGCGACACCTAGCTCAATCGTCAAGATATATCTGCGTTGAATCAGAGTCAACACCCCCAACCCTAAATCAATGTCGAGGGGCTGTTCCATCAGTATGCTTACGGTAGCGTACCGAAAGGAGCAAGGGTGTGTACTGGGCCACGACCGCACTTCGTTCCGGTTTACGTATGAGCTCCAGAGGAGGTCAGGAGCGATGTTGGCTTTGTGCAGATTGACAAGGTTAGTTGCGAGGGGACTTCTCGCAAGACACCATTTAGGGACCACGATCGACTTGACATTGCTCTCTACGAAGGGAGCGCGAGCATCTCGAACCCGGGATGCCATACCAGAGAGGAGGCCAACAGTGGCCAAGGACAGGGACCTCGAGAACCACAACAAGGGGCAGGCGGATGGGAGCAAGGACTCCGAGGACATCGGAGTGGCCGGGGGCATCGGCGACCTCCTGCTCGGAATCGGTACCTTCGGCGCGGCGCGCCTCGGTGACAGCTCCTATGACCCTCCGTCAGGATCAGATGAGAAGAAGTCGTACGACGAGGGTTTCAGAAATGCCAGGAATCAGAAGTAGCCTGAGGGCCCGTTAGAACTTTCCCGAAGAGCCGCCTCCCCCTCGTGCCCGAGGGGGAGGCTTTTCTTCTCTCCCGCTCCCCACGGAGGAATGCCCAGTTCCCGCGCCATACCGGCCCAGGGCCCAGGGCACAGGCCGTTACTTTGCAGGTCAGCCGGATGATATCCTCACCGACGGCGATCGAGCGGCGGGACTCCTGCGGGATGTATGGCCGACGAGCTCGTCGCCGCCCGGCGGCGACGTGTCGAGGAGCGGAGCGGTGGCGATCCGCAGACCGGCCGGCATGACGTGTGTGATGCTGAATCGACTCAACGATTCGGTAGTCCAAATCGGGCTAACGTCAGAATCAGCTGCGAGGTCAAGGGGTGATGCCGGAGCGAAGCGGAGGTGTCGCCCCGGTCTGGCGCGTCGGCTGCGACAGCAGCCGGCGTGACAGATGAGATCGTCTGCTGCATTCTTCTGTTATGCATCGTAAGGGGCACACTTCCGTAACGTAGGAAGAGGGAGCAACCTTGGACGTTCGGTTTGTGCAGCTGCGACCAACGAGTTGCAGAGGGCCGAAGTCGCTGACGAGGAACGAGGAGGCGCCTTGAGGCCCGGTGGTGGCAACGGTTGGGTGGCTTTGGGGAATGACTTTCCTGCAGCGCGTGGCTCGGCGGTCTCCTGTTCCTATCCATCCTTGCGGCCTCGGCTGTGGAGCGGACCGTCTTGGGCCCAACCAGCAAGTCCATCCGGGTTCCAATGACAACGATGAGTTTGCTCGATATTGCAGTCAAAGTACCAGTCAGAGGTCCTTTCGCGTCCGCAGAAGCTGCAGAGACGAACCCTGTTAAGGACCGTCTCGGCGGAGGATAGAGAGGTATCTCGGCTACGAGAGGACCACCCAGGTAGGGTACAGGGTGTTCTTCAACGTCCAAATGGAGAGAACCAACTGTCCCGTGGCTGGAGGGAGTGGTATGGTGGCAACAGTCCTCGATTGCGGATAATGGGAGTTGAGGCAGAGATGGCACTGGGACCCGCACACACTGGTTATCTGTTTCAAGACTTCATGACTGCGTACATCGGAGTGTCGTCTCTGTTGAACGACCTTCGGTACCTGCGCGTTGACAGTAAACGCTTTCCTGGTGATGTCTTCGATGACCTGGAAGTGGCCGACGGTGACCGCCGTGTCCGTTACCAGTTCAAGCACAGTTCGACCGAGAAGCGATCGCTTGAGCACACGGACTTGCTTTCAGCCTCTTCCGAGATCGGGCTACGAAGGATACTGCAAACAGCCCTGTCGGAGGCCTCATCATTGCCCGACGAATACCGACTTGCATTGACATGGGCATGCCCGTCTGAACAAGTGGCTGAGGATCTTCTCGCACCGTCCGACCGTGAGGGGACCATGGGTGATGACGAATCCTCACTGTACTCGGTGGCCGCCCATAAGCTCTGGCCTGCGAAGGGTTCTTCGAAGGTCGCTACATTGCTTGAAGGGCTCCATGTGGAGCGCGAGTTCTTCGTAGACGTTCTCAAGCGAGTAGTCATCGAATGTGAGCTACCGAGACTTCCCAAGGAGTCCGTTTCGCAAGGGGAACTTTCCCAACTCTTCTCAAATCCTGGGCCCCTTGAGGCAGGGCTCATAGACCTGCTCCGTGAACGTGTTGGGATCGGGCGATATCCTAATGCGGACCGTTCACCGCAGGACGTTGCAGCAAGCAGCGTGCTCATCGCCTACAAGGCACGGTGTGATCACCGGACGTTAGGCAAGAGTGACTTTGAAGCCGGGCTCCGGCTCAGGACGGATTTTGGCCGTGTCGCCCAAGTCTTCCCTGTTGATACGTCAACTCTGGTTAGTCGACGTGACACGGAGACTCTGCTTGCAGGATTGGCCTCCGAGCGCCAACATGTTCTGCTACTCGGGGCCCCTGGAAGCGGCAAGTCTTGGCTGCTGACGAATCTCGCGGATGCCTTGAGGAAGATGGGGTATCTCGTAGCTCGGCATTACTGCTTCATCGACCCCGCCGATCCTGTACAGGTCGAACGAACGACTCGTGAGGTGCTGCTGGCCAATCTTGGGAGCGAGCTCCTCGATGAGGACCCTCGATTGCGCAGGTGTTTGGATGGGTACTATATTGGCAATGCGGACCGACTCGGGGATCTTATCGAGAAGGTGGCTACAATCACGGGTCGTCCGATTGTCCTGATCGTCGACGGTCTTGACCACATCACCCGTGTCGCTAGGCGCGCTGCGTCGTCACCGGAGTCGCCCCTTGATGTCGTCTCGGAGCTTGCTGCGTTGAGGCTGCCCGCTGGTGCTAGTCTAATCCTCGGTAGTCAGCCGGGGTCACACCTCGCTCACATTCGTAAGGCGCTGAAGCCAGCAGAGGTTGAACTGCCCGCATGGAATCGCGCTGAATTGGCTCACCTTCTTCATCTCATGGGAGTTTCGATCGTCCTATTTCCCTACACTGCGAGCGAGAGGTCGCGCCTCTTCGAGCGGTTTCGAGAGGTTGCTGAAGGAAACCCTCTGTATGCCACGTACCTGGCGCGTGAACTACGTCATCGCGTAAGACCGTTGTCATATCGCAATCTCATTGGCTGGCTTCGCGAGAAGCCTCGCTTAGATGGGAACATAGCAAACTACTACAGGTATCTATACAAGACTGCTAGGGGCACTGAGCTCTCCATCGTTGAGGTCCTAGCTCTCATTGACTTTTCAATCAGCGAAGCCGATCTTCGTGAATTGTTGCCGGGTCCGTTGAGACGGCATGTTACTGCGGCTCTTTTGCACCTGACTCCACTTCTGACGAATGCGGTTGGTCAAGGAGGTGTGCGAATATGGCACGAAAGCCTTAGGCGCTTCATTGTGGAGAGACTTGAGGGGCTCGGCGGCAAGGTGGACGAGACGGTTGAGCCTGTCGCTGCGTGGCTTGAGCGTAGGGGCTTCTATTCCGATCCGCGTGCGTATCGGTTCTTGTTGCCGGCTCTCTCGAGGGCGGGACGGAGCACGGACGCGCTGACGCTTGTATCGACATCGTTTCTGACTGAAAGCATTGCCGCCGGATACAGTGGGGCCGCGGTTCGAAGAAACCTGCTATTTGCATTGGAGGTAGCCTCAGAATCTCAGGACTGGGCCGCTCTCGTGCGAGTAGCTGAACTTCTCCGGGCAGCGTACACGTCGTTTGAGTACCATCTTGAGGATCGTTCTGAGTTTCTTTCTGCGTTCATTGACCTTTTCGGTGCGGGTCCGGTTTCAGACCGCCTCCTGTTTGATGGAGTGCCTTGCGAAAGTCAGGGAGTAGGACTGGTAGTTTGTTCCCTGGTTGACGACCGAGGTTTCGTTCCTCCGTGGTCCGAGTACTTGGAGGCAGCAGCGCGCCCGTCGAAGCGATTGAATGTTTCAACGGTAGACAACCAGGAAGACCGACTAGTTTCGACGGCTAGGTTCCATGGTGTTGCACGCCTTATGGGTACCAAACACGCGTGCGATGTACTGCGTCGTTCGCTGAGGGAGGGTTTGGACGCCGTTGATGCAGAGTTGGTAAGGGAGTGCGGGCGACGCCTAGTTCGGCTTGGCAGCGAAGACGAGTTGAGGCAACTATGCGAGAACCTGAATGAGGGGGGAGGACGGCGTCTATCGGGAAGTGTCATCGCGCTGAAGCTATGCTTGGCCGAGTGGCTCTCGCGTGAGGGCCGGCGTGGGGAGGCAGAGAAGAT
This sequence comes from Candidatus Cloacimonadota bacterium, assembly GCA_021772705.1. GTDB lineage: Bacteria > Muiribacteriota > UBA6191 > JACPRK01 > JACPRK01 > OFTM100. The sequence goes on from JAJFLN010000182.1 coordinate 4,535, forward strand.
AGCTCGTGAAGTTCTTTCGTCAGTGGAAACCTTCGACGATTTGCTGCTATGTGTGCGGTTGGGAGCGTCGGCGGAGGAGGTTGTTATCAGGCTCCAGGATCACGCCTTTCGTCCATCGGAGGTTGGGTCCATTCTGGATGCCGAGCGGGCACAGGCGCTTGCTATGTGGGTTCTCTTAGTTGACCTACTTGGCGAAGTCGGCGACTCAGATGAGCTTCAGCGGCAAAGGTCAATGATCACCGGAGAAGGATGGTATCCCTGTTGGCTTAGGTATGTAGTTGACCTTGGCTTTTCGAAGTGCCCTACCGAAAGCGTCGCGGGAGCTCGGAGTGGAATTCTCGCTGCCTTTCGGTCCTTGACAGACGACGTCCGTCCATTTGCAGGTATCCCACGTGCGTGTGATCTTCTTCACATTGAGGGGCTGATCGAGAGGACAGTCGTGCGAGGTCTCGGTGAGCTTCGGACACCGGACGAGTGGAGATGCGCCCTGGCCTGCGTTCGACAGGTGATTAGGGGGACCAGCACCACCCTTCAGCGATCACCTGGTGGACCGATACGACCAACTCGGCTACTGAGGTGTCTACTTCCGCTGGCCAAGTCGGGTCCTGAGGGAGAGCCTCTTGTGGACTTCGTCCGTGACACCGTCGAGTGGCTGAACTCTGTAGGAACGTACTACGACGTCCATGCACATGTCTACCTCACTTTCGCGCGCATACTCGCACGGTCAGGGCTTCAGAACGAGGCGGATGATGCGTGGCGTCGAGCTTCTCAGTGCTTTGGGGGTTACGGCATGCGGAAGGATACAACAGTCTATGAGACCCTCGAAGGGGCGAGGAACCTAGTTAAGGTGGGACGTCAGACCGCAACTGAGGCTCTCGTAAGTGTTCAGGAGTCTGTCGAGGGGCTCCTGAAGCACACAGACGGCAGTGGGACGAAGTCCGCGCCTACAGCTTGGCTTCGTGCGTTGCTGCGCGTGTCGCCAGAGTTCGGCGCGGCGCTTGTGGCGAATTCGGCGCTCACCCACCCAGGTGTCCCACCCTGGGGGATAGATGCCGCGTACGTTGCGGTACTTGAGGAGGCTGACTCTGTCTTTGATCCGAAACTGCTTCTTGACCTTGCTGAGACGATTCCAGTTCCCACGGCTCCATCTGATGGCGTTGAGTCGACACTCGAACCGCTACTTCGAATTGCAGGCAGGGTGGCACGGACGGACAAGGGCCGCGTAGCAAGGTATCTGGCTCGTTTGTCAGCTCAGGTAGTCCAACGCTCAGGGCACCGTGACTCTGATACGGTTGACCGCATAGAGCAATTCCGTCGATCGCATGGTGTGTCGGAAAGCGGAGTGTCCGAGCCGTGCATTGATCACCAAAGTCCGCCACACCAGTTTGCTCATAGTTCGGCTCCGTCGGCTATGGAGGGTGTCCAGCAAGTAGTGCGGCAGGGCGTTTCTGGCTTCGACGATCCCGCGCTGGTCCTGAGTTCCGTACGCAGAGTCGTGCGATCCACCCGTGTGCTAGAGCAGCAGGACTGGACATCTCTAACAAATCCGGTAGGCTATTGGCTACTAGAGCAGCTTCAGCAGAACAGGCCGAGAGAAGTGGAGGAGTTTCTTCGCGAGCTTGCCTACGAGTGCTCGAGTCTGTCCTCGGCTCGTCCGCACCCAGTTCACGAACTAGCTGAGGGTCTTGTGCGGGCGGGTTACACATCAGTTGGCGCACTTGCCCTCGTTCTGGCGCATGTTCAGTGCGCTGGTGGGCATGGTTGGAACACAATGGGGGACGAGGCATCCAGGGGACGACTTGAGTCCGCCTTGGCCCTCGAGCCTCGCGAAACGCCGCGAAGGCTCGCAGTTGAGGTCGCTCGGGGGCTGCGGCAGTCCAGTTTCAATCGCGGAGTGAGTAGTGAACTGGTTGCTGTGGCCATGCTGATTGGCAATTCAGACGTCGGCTTTGCCTGCTGGCTCGAGGCTGCCAGTACGCTGCAGCAAAGGACGCCCTTCGTTTCGGCAAGGTACTCTTGGTTTGTTCCGGCCAAGGACGTTGACGTGGCTGAGTGCATCGACGACGAGTGGATTGTCGCTTTGCTACTGGTTCGGCTGCAGCATCCCGTTTTGTCTATCAAAATGTCAGCCGCTCGGGCTGTGGGTTCTTTGCTGCAGGCGAGACCAATCATACTCATTCGACCACTACGGTGGTTCTTGTCTCGGGGCACAACCACTTTTTCGGCGACGTTGGTGCTAAAGCTGCTGCTTGAGATGGAACAACCCGCCTTCCCGGTGTCAACGGGCCTTCAGTCACTCCTGGTCTTGTATTCACGCTCGGAGCTTTGGTCGCTTCGGCGGCTGGCGCTTGAGCTGCTGGAGAGAGCAGGTATAGGGACTTTGGTTCTCCCGTTGATCGATCGTGACTCGGTACCAGTAAGCAACGTGCCTCGTCTTGCCTGGGAGGACATCGAGCAATTGGACAAGGGCGGACGAGTCACCCTAGTATCTCAGAGGGAGTTTCCAGCACTAAGAGAGCGTGTGGAGGGGAGATTCAATAGCCTCTTCTACGTCGGTGAGGAAGCTCATAGGGATCGCTCAACAGACACTTCTGAGCTCGCCTACGGACCCGGAGGGAAGGAGCGACCTGCAGTTCCTGTCATGGAGTGGCCAGAGGAGCTCTTTGAAACAGCCTACCAGTTGGGACTCTCAGACGTTGAGCGTGAGTGCGTCGCGTCCGGTGAGTGTGAGACTGGCTTACCTGACTGGGTTCGCCGGGCCAGCGTCCCGGTTCTGCGTGCACGTGTGGGGCTCGAGGCTTGCGTTGGTGCTAGGTTTGAGTATCCGCTTCCGTCGGAGTGCGTTGCAGGGTGGGCAGAGGTTGTCAGGCGCCCGAAGGGAAAGAGCCCGTATGCCGGATGGGTTCGGTTGGGCCTAGTAGAACGGCAATGGCTACGAAACTCTGAGTACGAGGAGCCGACGAAGTTCGTTCTCTGCAGTGCCTTCGTAGCAAGCGAGGCTCTTCTAAAGGTTCCCGAGGTTCAGGTTGCGTGCGTTTCGGGCGACACTTCGGACTGGTGGCCTGAGTCCTATGACATTGAACCGTTCTTAGGCGAGCATCCACTTTCCGACTTCTTGGTTAGACAGTGCCCGCTTGGTGATGTCCTGCCGGGAAGTCCGCCCGTAATCCTCGCTCCTCCGATGATGCTGTGGCACCAGTTGCGGGTGAACTCGCCAGCGCCGTCTGAGCCTCTGGCGTGGGCCGACGACTTCGGCGAGGTCGTAGTTCTGAGGGCCTGGAGGATTCCTACTCGTCCGAGTAGACCGCTAGCCTATGACCTCGAGGGAGTGGAGCTACTGCTACGCCCTGATGCATTCGAGCTAATCGAGAAAGGGGTGATGTCTGCCCTAAGGGAGCAGACTGTCGTAGTTCCGTCAGGGTGGAGCGACGAGTTCGCCGACGCGAAGCGGCGGCGTGTCGAGGAGCGACTCGGCTAGACTCACGGTTACTGTGCAATCGACGGGTTCAGACGAGCGATGCATAACGTCTAGAATCAGCTGCGAGGTCAAGGGGTGATGCCGGAGCGAAGCGGAGGTGTCGCCCCGGTCTGGCGCGAGACCTGCGTCAGCAGGTCGAGTGACAGATGAGATCGTCTGCTGCATTCTTCTGTTATCGAGCACGGGTGTAATCTGGTGAACGTCCAGCGGCTCGTGGCGCGAGACTGTCGTTGGTGTCGACAGATGGTGGCGGCAGAGACCGACTGCTCCAGCTGTGATCTGGCAGACGGTTGAAGTCCGCTCAGGTCAGCCGTCAATGAGTGGCGTCAAGCGTATGGAATTGCTGTAGAATCGAGGCCGACGCGGACTCACGGAAGATGGACAATGATAAGGGCGGCACCACCGTGGTGTGGCTCTGGGCGACGGGCTTGGTTGTGAGTCGCCATAGGTGGTTGGCGGGGGCATTTTCGGGACCACTGAGCATGTACGTCGGCGCAAGAACGTTGAGTGAGAAGAAGCGTTGCATAGAGTCGGTCGGGATCAACTGGAACTCCCCGAAGTGAGTAATCGGAGTGTACGAATTCTGCAAGGGACCCTGCAGTTCGCCGGATGCTCCTGAGAAGTCCGAATGAAACGAAATGTGGGTGACCAAGAGCTTGAAACGGCCAGAGTACCCAGCGTAAGAGTGAGGTGGGTCACCATAGGAAAGGAAGAAGGTCCAGTCTGGATTGAGGCGCAACTCCCCGAAAGCTGATCGATCTTCAAGGGCGTAGGTGACGGGCAAGGGTGGGAGTAGGGAACCGATAGTATCTGCTGGAACGAGAGCGTCTAGGAAGTTTCGTCGGCTCTTCTCCAGGGCGGCAAGAGGTGTAGGAAGCGTGGTTCGTGCGGAGACCTGATCCGAAACCCCGGGAAGGAGGACGGTCACCTTGGTATCGGAGAGTGCGTTTGAACTAGTGAGAGGCACTGCGACTAGCAGAGCGAGGCTCAGGAAGGCTTGGTAGGGGGATGTTGGACTAGTACGCATCGGCCTCGAAAGCGGCGTCTTTTCATGACGGCACGCTAAGCGTGATACAACGGCAAGAGTGACAGGAAGTGGGATGGACTGGCAAGGGTCGAACAGGTGAGGTTCTTCCGTAGTTGGAACGGGCAGTCGGAACCTGCTATTCGTCTTCATCCGTGGCAAAGAGCTTGCGTATGGAGTACTCGTGATCCCGTAGAAAGCCTCGGGTGATCTGGTAGTGCTCCGTATCCTCGTAGTGGATCGGGGAGAGGCCAGCTTGGGAGAATGAGCAAATGGTGGCACCGGGATATGCGAGGAGAAGGGGGGAGTGAGTTGCCACGATGAACTGGCACCCGGCATCGACGAGATCGCGTACGAGGACCAGTAGAGCCAGCTGTCGCTGAGGAGAGAGAGCGGCCTCTGGTTCATCCATAACGAAAAGACCTCTGGAATGGAAGCGGTTCTTTACGAGCCAGAGCAGCGCCTCACCGTGAGACAACTCGTGGAGAGCGTGCCATCCGTAGACGGCATACTGCTCTGCCTCGGTGCTAATATTGAAGAGCGTCTCCGCCCGCATGAAGAAGCCAGTGCGCTCTCGTCGAGGGTTTCTAACAAGAGTGAGAAACTCGTGCAAGTCAGACTCTGATGGTCGGAGAGCAGTTTGGAAGTTCCTGGTACCCCCCTCGGGATTGAAACCGGACTTGATGGCTATAGCCTCAAGTAGCGTTGACTTCCCTGAGCCGTTCTCGCCGACGAAGAAAGTGACGGGTGTGGGGAAGTCAATCGAACCGAGGTTGCGAAGCGATGGGATCGTGAAGGGGTAGGTACTCTTCCTGTCGGCGGGAACGTCTTGTAGTCGGATGGAGCGAAGAAACAGCGCCGGAGAGGGAGCGGTTCCTGGGGAGAGTGTCTTGCGCCTTGCCATACAGAGAACGGGGTCGGACAGATGGGAGGTCCGAAATGGTAGCACGGAGAACAGTGTGAGTCCATCTGAGCACAGGACGAAACGAGTGGCAGTCCAATAGAGGCAGTGGGCACATGAGGGTCGAGGCGGCTTGACGGTTGAAGAAGGGATGCCGGAGGTTGTAAGAGAAGCGATGCCAATCGATGGGGTGTAGGGCGACGATGCCCGACTAGAGGTTTCGTCTGAGAACAGGTACCAGTGAGTGAGGTTGCCTATGGGGCGCTACACCCATAGTAGAGTCTTGGCACAACTCGCACGGTAGTGCTCGATAACGTCAGGATTCACCTGCGAGGTCAAGGGGTGATGCCGGAGCGAAGCGGAGGTGTCGCACCGGTCTGGCGCGT
>JAJFLN010000183.1 GCA_021772705.1 Candidatus Cloacimonadota bacterium
ATCCAGCTGCAACAGGCGGGAGACCTCTGACAGCTCCGCCTCCGCCAGGAGTGATCCCGACATCTGTGAGCCTCCGGACGATTCCAGGGTGCCCTCCTGCAGATCGAGACGGAGGGGGAACTGGAACTGACCGCGGACGGACTTGCTCGTCAGACCCGACATGCTCAGCTGACCTTGAATCGATCCGGGGGTGACTCTCCCTTGCAGTCTGGCCTGGACAGGTTTCAGATCCAGGCCCTGCTCTGCCGGAAGCCGCAGATCCACCACCTGAACCTCGAATGTGCCACTCGGGGCAGACGGCGGACCAGCGAGGTCCACCCGGCCGTTGACCCGTCCCTGGGGGCCCTTCCTATCATCACGAGTCAGCAAGGTCAGGGGCAGTCGCTCTGCTTGGGCCGTCAGGTTCAGCTCCTCGTCCCGAGTGAAGTCGACGCTGAGCTGTCCCTCCGCCAAGGAGAGACGGAACCCTCGGAGACGGATCGCCTGATCCTGCCGAATGAACCGGGCCGGCTGCCTCAACGAGACGGGCTTCCCGGCGACGGTGCCCGACAGGTGAGCCAGGGTCAGGTCCAGCGTCGAGGAGGTCCAGCGAGTGCTGCCGTCTGCCTTCAGAACGTAGGTTGTGATCGCCGTGGCCCCGGCGGTCCCGCTGGACTGGAACCGGAAGCTGGCAGAGTCGCCGGAGAGCAGCTGTACTTGGCCGGTCACGCTCTCGGCGAAGATGCCGGGTCCCGCCAGGCCATTGAGCTGAACCCGGAGTTCGGTCTCCGGGACGGGATCGGTGAGAGTAGGGCCCGATGGCGGCAGATCACGGATGGAAACCGTGAGCTTACCGGACTCGATGGCTCCGATAGGTCCGGTGTCTGCAGTCAGATCGATCTGAGCTGATCCCTCTCGCTTCGGAGACGCTCCCTTCAAGGAGACCTTGAACGCTGCCTGGCCCGAGAGGGTCGTTCCTGCAAGCCGGCCCAGGGACCCAAGGTCGGTGAAGTTACCCGACAGGCCACCGGAGGGGAATCCTCCCTGCCGATCCAGGACGAGCCTGCCCGAGGCCTTACCGTCTTCCAGGACAAGGTCGAGGGGCTCGATGATGAATTGGTTCCTGTCTCCCTGAACGCTCATCCGGGCCTTCAAACTGTCGAGACCTCGGGTCACGGTGGCCGACAGCTTGCCTCGGGGACGCAGGGGATCGGCGTGAATCTGGAACTCGCCGTTCAGAGAGGCCGCGGACTGGCCAGGCGCGTCCTTCAGAACTGCCGTTCCCTGAATGACGGGAGCAGCCCAGGGGCCACGAACGACGCCCTTCAGTGTTCCCCATGGCAAGTCTGATTTCTGGTCTCGAGCTTCCAGGGCCGGTGCCGACAGTTCCCAGCTCAGGTCGACGGTCTGTCCCTTCAGGTTCACCGAACCGGAGGTCCGGACCGAGCCCCCGACTCCCTTCACGCTGGCGGTTTGGATTGCCAGCGTGGAACCCCGCCACCTGACACTCCCCTTGAAATCGAGCCGGCCCCTGAGCCGGTCAACGAGGGGTGCGGGCAAGGGCTTCAGGTCCGACAGCCAGCCTCGGAGATCGATGCCCACGTCCTCGTCACTCACGCTACCCGACAGTCCCGCCGTGAGTCTCAGCTTTCCACCCAGATCCGAACCCTCTGCCAGGTTGAGACTGCCCAGGTCGGAGACATCGACCTCCAGCCGTCCGTCCAGGTCCCGGCCGTCCAATCGTCCCCGGCCTCCGGCGCGCACCGAGAGAGCCGGAGAGCGAGCCTGAAACTCCTGAAGCTGAAGAAGCGACGTGGGGCTCAGGTCGCCGAGACCGTTCCAGTCGATGGATCCGTCCGTCGGCAGGACCTGCCCGTCGAGCTCCGGAGATTCCAGTGACCCCTTACCGGCGAAGGTCCACTTGCCGGTCTCTTCCCTCTCCAGGATCACGACAGCGGTCTGAAGAGCGCCAGACAGAGGACCGGCCGCATAGTCCTCCAACCGGACCGTCCAGGTCGAGGCCAGCAGGCCATTACTGGATGCCCGGACCTTGCCGTCCACTCGCAGACCTCCGCTGACCGTGACCGCCACCAGGCTCTGCACTGAAGTCACGTCGGGACTCTCCAGCGTCAGGATGGCCTCCATGGAACCGGCAGTCAGGTTGGTCTTGCCCCTCCCCTCTATCGTCACTCCAGGAATGGCTGCCCGCCCGGCCTCGAAGGTCACGTTGCCCATCCGGTCCCGCTCCAGTTCGAAGGAGACCTCCAGGGGTTCCTGTGCCGCGGACCACCCGGCGGCGAGGACCTCAGGGTGGCGGACATTCCGTACCTGGCCGGTCAGTTCGAAAGAACCGGGCGCCGCGAACCGGGTATCCAGATCGGCCTCCATCAGTCCAGCTCCGCGAATCGTGAGCTCCCCCTTCCAGTCCTGCAGAGGGCCCTTTCCGGTGAGAGCTGCGCGAAGACCCGTGGAGGGAGGAATTCCAATGGACTGGCCGATGGGTCCTCCCGGGGCCTCGTTCAGCTCGGCCGACACCACCAGGAGGCCATCGACGCGGTCCAGGTTGCCTGACAGAGAGAACTGGAGACCTGGCGTGTCGGTCCTGTCTACCTTGACCGCCACCTCGACCAGATGCCCCGGTGCCCCCATCCGCAGCGAACCCTCGGCGCTGAGTGACAGGGACTGTCCCGCAACCGCGGCCCCCAGCTCCACCCTGGGAAGCTGGAGGGAGCCGAGAATCATAGGGGGCAGGTCACTGAACGGCTCAGGGCTGCTCTCCGTTGCGGGATAGACGGGGTTTCGTTCCATCCTGATACGGTCGATCTTCATCGCCCCTAGGGTGTGAGGACTGTGAGCAAGTTGTGAGATGTCGAAGACGAACTCGATGCCAGATGCCTCGAGCCAGACGCCCTTCAAGTCCGACAGACGAATGCTATCGAGTTGGATGCCATTCAGGCTCAACTCCTCCAGCCCCTCGAGCTCGACACCTATCTCGAGGCTGCTCGAGAGCCACTCCGAGGCCTGCCGGGTCAGCGCTTTCCTGGGGCCGGAGAACTGCAACGATGCGAGGCCAGCGGCCAGCAGCATGGCCGCCAGCACAAATCCCAAGGCGAGCCACTTCAGTACCCTGCCTGGTCGTGGGAGGGACAGCACTAGAAAGCCTGGCCGACGCTGAAGTAGAGCTCGTAATCGGAGTCGATCCCCGTCCGCTTGTCCAGGGGGAACCCGACGTCGATTCGAACGGGGCCTATGGGTGTGTAATAGCGAAATCCCACGCCCGCACCGTACCGGATGTCACCATCCAGGTCCGGCAGTTCGGCGGTGAATGCTCCGCCTCCGTCAAAGAACCCGACGAGCCCGAAGGTGTCATTGAACTTGTAACGCAGCTCCAGCGACAACTCCAGCAAGGAGCGGCCTCCCCGTGTCTGCAGCCCATCGTTCGGCCCCAGGGTGTTGAAGCCATATCCCCTCACGGAGCCACCACCCCCGGCGAAGAAGCGTTCATCCGCCGGGATGTCGAGACGGCTTGCGCCGCTCAGAGAGCCGACGGAGGTGCGGCCCGCCAGGACCAGGGAACCCTCTTCATCCAGCGAGTGATAGGCCGTCAGCCTGGCTAGGGTCTTCAGGAAACTCAGATCCGAATCTCCTCGGGGGTCAAGAAATGGAGTGACCTTCAGGTCCACCTTGTAGCCCCCTGTCGGATCCAGCAGGTTGTTGCTGTTGTCGTGCCAGTACTCCAGGGGAAGGCTGATCATGGCAAAGTCGTCGGTAACTCCGAACTGCTCCACCTCAGACACCTTGAGACCCAGGCCCACCCTGGCCCAGTGACGAGTGCCCAGGTTTCGCTCGATCTGGGCGGAGAGACCGACGTTACGGCTCGTAAATCCCAGGGGCGAATCTTCACCGATCTTCAGGTCCAGCACGAGATGCTGTTTGCGTCTGCCAAAGTCAGGCTTCCGGAGGTTTCCGAACACGTTGAACCCAATGCCTGTCAGCTCCGTCGCCATCGTCAACTGCTGGCCTGTTCCTCCGTGGTTCCGGTTCTGCCACGAAACACGCCCGCCGGCTCCGACGTCGGTGGTGAAGGTCCCGGAAGCCTCCAGTGTGCGGTGGCGGCGCTCCGAGACCAGGGCGATGACCGGCAGCAGCCCCTGGTCATCGACCTGCTCCCCGGCGACGACCCGGACGCTGCCGAAGAGGTGGGTCGCCGTGAGTCTGCTGGCCAGGACCCGGAGCTGACTCGTGTCGAAGGGCTCACCCACCTTCCAGGGGACCTTGGCACGAACGAAAGCCTCGTCGACCTCCACCAGTGTCTCTATCCGAAGCTCTCCAAAGCGCGCCGCCGGCCCTGCCTCCAGGTCAAAGATCACGTCGACGGCATGATCGGCGTGGATGACCCTGACTTGCCTGTCCGTAACAGCTGACTGAGGATGGGCGTACTTGCCCAGGTGCTGGAGCAGCTTGTCGTCGGCCGACGCGATGTCCGCCGACAGCGCTGGCTGCCCTTTGGCGAGCCCGGCAGTCGCTGCCGTCGGCAGGGGAAAGGCCTCGCCAACCACGCCCTGCGTTCGCACCTGAATAGACCTGAGAAGATACTGGCGGCCAGGCGTCACCTCGAACCGCACCCGGTGGGGTTGGCGACTCGAGTCGACATCGGAAGTCACAGCCCCCCCATAGTAGCCACGGGACCGCAAGGCCTTACGAATTACACTCGAGTCCCGCACAGCACGCTGCTTCAGCAGCGACAGAGTAGCCGGTGGAGACTCGACCAGAGCCACGGAGTCGCAGACAGATCGGACCAGGCTCAGCACAGGTCCCTCGGAGATCCCTGCGAACTGGACCTCATAGGGCACTTTTAGGCCGGAGTCGTCTTTCCACTCCGGCGAATCTTCCTCCAGGGAACCGGCTGCGGCCGACGGGGCAGCGACCCCGGGGGCTGGCTCGTTGGGAGCCGCCTTGTGGGAGGCGTCCGGCTCAAGGCCTCGGGCTGGTGCCGCCGGGCGCCGGGTCGCGTCAGCCACGGATCCGCCTTGCAGGCCAGCGGCAGGCAGCAGCAGCCCCAGGCCGACAAGTGCAATCCAGACCGGGGTGCCTGATACCGGGATTCGTCTAGAAATCAGTTTTCCCATGGCGAACAAGCTTGGCCCTACCGTGACGACTGGACAGCATCAGAGGCCGACGTCGGTCACGGCGGGAGCCCGAGATCCTAGCCTTCTTGGCTCGTGAAGTCAACAGGAACGCTGACGGGGGGTGCATGTCCCGTAGGGGGTCGCGCGCACGCGCGCACGCGCGTATGCGCGACCCCCTGGGTGATCACGATCCGCCCATTGGGTGCTCCGGGGTGCGAAGACCCCGGTTCCACCGCAACCGAGTAGCTCTGTTCC
>JAJFLN010000184.1 GCA_021772705.1 Candidatus Cloacimonadota bacterium
GGGTCATGGTTTTCGCTCTTGCAGCTGATTTATTGCACGATCCTGTTTGATCCCGGATCGTGCGGTTAATCGACCGATACTGAGAAACCGCTCACAGCGAGTGACTCACGGAGGCTTGGAAAATGGCGAAACTCGAGACTAGAGGTTGAAGCCATCGTAGAGGCCTCTTTTCAGGAACTTGCCTGCTCCGACGCGGCCCTTGTACTCGCCCTTGCTGCAGACGACCTTGCCTCGAGACAGAACGGTCTCGCTGTAGCCCTGGACCTTGAAGCCTTCGAAGGGGTTGTAGTCGAAGTTCATGTGATGCATCAGGGAGTTGTTGATGCTGATTGTCTCCACCCGGTTCGGGTCGAAGATGACGATGTCGGCGTCGCTACCGACGGCGACGGTCCCCTTCCTGGGAAACAGGCCGTAGAGCTTGGCTGCGTTGGTCGAGGTGATCTGCACGAACCGGTTGACGCTGATGCGGCCCTCGGCGACTCCGGCGTTGTAGATGAGGCTCATCCGGGTCTCGACCCCGCCCGTGCCGTTGGGGATCTTGGTGAAGTCATCCTTGCCCAGATCCTTCTGTCCCTTGAAGCAGAATGGGCAGTGATCCGTGGCGATGAACTGCAGGTCGTTCATTCGCAGGCCGTCCCAGAGCGGTCCCTGATTCGACTGGTGCCTCAGGGCGGGAGTCATGACGTACTTGGCCCCTTCGAAGTTGTCCTGATCGTAGTAGCTCTCGTCCAGGAGGAGGTACTGGGGGCAGGTCTCGGCGTGAACCGGCAGTCCTCGGTCTCGAGCGATCTTGACCTGCTCCAGGGCGTCGGCGCTGGAGAGGTGGACGATGTGGAGCGGCACTCCGGCCACCTCGGCGATGGCGATTGAGCGGTGGACGCCCTCGGCCTCCATGCGGGTTGGCCGGGTGGCGGCGTGGTACTTGGGCGCCAGCTGTCCCTTGGCCTTGGCGAGCTTGATGATCTCGTCGATCACGATGCCGTTCTCGGCGTGCATGCAGATGAGGGTGCCGTTCTCTCCCGCCTGTCTGAAGGCCCGGTAGAGGGTGCCGTCATCGACGTAGAGCACGCCGGGGTAAGCCATGAAGAGCTTGTAACTCGTGATTCCCTCATCCACGAGCTGCTTCATCTCCCCGAGCCGTTCGTCGGGCATGTCGGTGACGATCATGTGGAAGCCGTAGTCGATGGATGCCTTGCCTCGAGCCTTCTCGTGCCAGGTCTCCAGACCCTTCAGGGTCGACTCGCCCTTGGTCTGGATGGCGAAGTCGATGATCGTCGTGGTCCCACCGAAGGCGGCAGCCCGGGTGCCGGTCTCGAAGTTGTCAGCGGACATGGTGCCGCCGAAGGGCATGTCGAAGTGGGTGTGGGGATCGATGCCGCCGGGAATGACGAGCCGGTCCGTTGCATCGATGACCTCGTCGGCTTCCACCTTCAAGTCCTTGCCGATGAGGGTGACCTGCTCCCCCTCGATAAAGACGTCGGCATGGTAATCGTCCACTGCAGTCACGATCCGTCCGTTCTTGATGAGCACCGACACGGCCCAGTCACCACCTTCGGTTCAAGGGCCGTCCTGAGCGGAAGTCCCTGGTTTCGAGCGAGCCGAGGATCGGCTCGAGTTCAGTGTTCAGAAGTCGAATGTCGCCAGCACCGGGGCATGATCCGAGGGCTGCTTGCCCTTTCGTTCTTCCCGATCGATGGATGCGTCTGTGCAGCGGCCAGCCAGGGGCTCGGTCGCGAAGATGAAGTCGATGCGGAGTCCCAGTCCCTTGTGGAAGGCGCCGGCTCGATAGTCCCACCAGCTGTAACGTCCTCCGTCCTGGTGGTGCAGCCGGAATGTGTCCTTCAGTCCCCAGCGGGTCACGCCAGCCAGGGTCTCGCGGATCTCGGGATGATAAAGGACCGTGTCCTCCCATCCGGCGGGATCGTACAGGTCTCTCTCGTCGATGGCGACGTTGAAGTCGCCGCAGAGGACCAGGGGCTGGTCCGGGGAGCACCGGGTCTCGAGATGGCGTTTCAGCCGGCTGTACCAGGCGAGCTTGTACTGCCACTTGTCGGACCCCACGGCCTGCCCGTTGGGAACATAGACGCAGATGACACGGACGCCCTCCACGTCAACTGACAGGAACCGGGCCTGAGGGTCGTCGACACCATCGTTGAGGCCGATCTGGACCTCCGAGGGCGCCTTGCGGGTCAGGACAGCCACGCCGTTGTAGGTCTTCTGTCCGTGGCGAGTCACGTTGTAGCCGGCGCTCTCGAAGTCCTGTGCGGGGAAGATGTCGTCGGTGACCTTCAGCTCCTGCAGGCAGAGTACATCCGGTTCATGGCGTTCCAGGAAGGCGAGGGCCCTTTCCAGACGGACCCGGATGGAGTTGACATTCCAGCTGGCGATCTTCATCGGCTCCGTCACGGTAACGGAGCGATGAAGAGGATGTCAAACGCCCCGCGATTGACGGGCGCCCCGTTCGTTTGACACAATCGCGGGACCCCGCAGGGGGGCGAACTGGGAGGCGATGATGACCGGGACGGACAACGGCAGAGAGTGGGCGCTGATCACAGGAGCGAGCGCCGGTATCGGGAAGGTATTCGCTCAGAAGCTGGCCAGGGAAGGGATGAACTGCATCCTCGTGGCTCGCCGGAAGGAGCTGCTCGAGGAGCTGGCCGGCCAGCTGAAGAGCCACCACGGAGTCGACTGCAGGGTCTTTCCCCAGGACCTGGGCGAGTTCGAGGCCCCGGCGAAGATCCTCGAGTTCGTCCAGGGGGAAGGGATCGAGGTAGAGGTTCTGATCAACAATGCCGGATTCGGCTCCCACGGCCACTTCTGCGATCTGGACTCGGAGTGGGAGATGCGGATGATCGACGTCAACTGCAGGGCTCTGGTCGGGGTCAGCCGGGCATTCGCTCCTCCCATGCGGCAGCGGGGACGGGGCAGCATCGTGCATCTCGCCTCTGTCGCCTCCTTTCAGGCCTGTCCGTACATGGCCACCTACGGCGCCACCAAGGCTTTCGTCCTGATGTTCAGCGAAGCCCTCTGGGGGGAGTTGAAGCCTCACGGAGTCCACGTCAGCGCCCTCTGCCCCGGGCCAACGGAATCGGAGTTCTTCCAGGTGGCCCGGTTCGGCGCCGGCCGCAGCGGCCCTTTCGTGGGAGCCGAGCCCACGGAGATCGTCGTCGACCGAGGCCTGGCCGCCATGCGGGCAAACCAGCCCTGCATCGTCTCGGGGTTTCGCAACTGGATCAAGACCGTCGCCGTCCGGTTCTTCCCCCGATGGGTCACCACTCGAGTCGCCGCTTTCCTCTTGAATCCCAAGAACTTCGGTCTCGAGGACCAGTCGAAGTAGTTCCCATCCGAAAACCCGTTCGCCCCGACCCTTCGGCAAGCTCAGGAGAGGGGCCTTTGCTGCTCCAACACTGGCCCTCGACAGATGGCTCGGGCCGAACGGATTGGGGGTTTTCGGACGGCAACAAAGTAGTCCCGGCTCCGGTCCGGCACTGGGTGCGGATCAGTCCCGCAGTGCTGTCTCGATCGTCCTGAGCAGGTCCGACAGCTCAAAGGGCTTCTGGAGCAGCGAAACCACCCGGCCAGCTCCATCCTGGAGACCGTCGGCGCTGGTGATGTCTCCGGACATGACGACGATTCTCATCTCCGGGAATTCCCGGGAGATGTGCTCCACCGGGTCTCCTTCACCGGGTAGCCGGAAGTCAGTCAAGACCAGGTCGCATTTCCGCTTCGACAGCTGAACCAGGCCCTCTGAGAGGCTGTTGGCCCGGTGGACGTTGATGTCCACGTCTTCCAGCAGTCCCGCCACTCCCTCCCGGACATCGTCGTCGTCGTCGATGAGGAGGATCGCCGAAGGCTTGCGGGACCGGGTGGGCCGGACATCGAGGGCCTGGAAGACTTGCCTGGCCAGGCTGTCGACTGTGAAGGGCTTCTGCAGGAAAGCGGCGTCGAGGTCCACCATGTGTTGCTGAAGGACCGCGTCATTCGTGTAGCCCGACATGAACATGATCCGCATATCGGGCCGGATCGGCCTGAGGAACTCCGCCAGCTCCCGGCCATTCATCTCGGGCATCACGACGTCGGTGAGGAGCAGATCAATCTCTCCCTGAAACTCGTTGCATATCCTGATAGCCTCCTTGCCGCCGGAGGCGAGGAGGACCTTGTATCCTTGTTCGGCCAGGATTCTCTGGGCCGATCCGCGGACATGATCGGCGTCCTCCACCACCAGGAGAGTGGCGGATCCATGGTATCGATTGTCCAGCTTCTCGACCCGCTCCTTGACAGGTCCGGCCTGCTCCAGACAGGGGAAGTAGAGCCGGAACACGGTTCCTCTGCCGGGCTCGCTGTAGACCCAGATGTGCCCGCCGCTCTGCTTGACGATTCCCAGAGATGTGGAGAGGCCCAGCCCGGTGCCCTTGCCGATGGGCTTGGTGGTGTAGAAGGGCTCGAAGATGTTCTGCAGGGTGGTCTCATCCATGCCGAAGCCCGTGTCGCTGACCGACAGCTGTACGTAGCGTCCGGGGCCCACATCGGCGTGGATGCTGCAGTACTCCTCGTCCAGATCCACCTGGGAGGTCTCGAGAGTTAGAATGCCTCCATCGGGCATGGCGTCCTGGGCGTTGACGGCCAGATTCACGATGGCCTGTTCGAGCTGGGTCGGATCCGCCTGGAGAGTGCCGGCGTCGACTCCCCGGTGGATCACCAGGTCGATGCTCTCCCCCAGCAACCGGCCGAGCATCTGCTCCACGCCGTCCAGGAGCTGGTTCAACTCAAGGACTCTGGGCGCGAGCACCTGCTTGCGGCTGAAGGCCAGCAGCTGTCCCGTCAGGATGGCCGCCCGATCGGCGGCGGACTTGATTCCCTGAACGTCGTTCTGGGCTGTCTCCGAGAGGTTGGCCTTGCCCAGCAAGAAACCGCAGTTGGTCAGGATCACCGTGAGCAGGTTGTTGAAGTCGTGGGCCAGGCCGCCGGCCAGACGCCCCATGGATTCCATCTTCTGAGACTGGATGAACTGTTCCTCCAGCCGCTTCCTCTGCGTGATGTCGATGACATTGCAGACCACCTGCATTCCCGAGTGACCCTTGAGGGGGCTCAGGCCGATCTCGATGGGGAATTCGGAGCCGTTCTTCCGGAGTCCCCACAGGTCCCGGCCCTCGCCCATCATCCGGTTCGCCGGGCGCTTGACGAACTCCCTCCGGCTGACGGAGTGATGGCCCCGAAACCGAAGCGGGACCAGCCTGTCCACGGACTCACCCACCAGCTCGTTGGGCTCGAAGCCGAAGAGGGACTCCACATAGGCACTGGCCATCTGAATTTTCCCGTTCACGTCCACGAGAAGGAGGCCGTTGGGCGCCGATTCCACCATGGTCCGGAACCGCTCCTCACTGGCTCGCTGGGCTGACTCCGAGTCCCGAAGACCGAAGGCGCTGGCAAGCAAGTGGGCCGCTGTCTGAAAGAAGCTGACATCATCGGGACCGAACTTCCTCCGTTTCCGGGTATAGACTCCCAGGAGGCCGAAGGGACCCTTGGACCCGCGAATGGTGACACACATGCCGCTGACGGGCAGCTCGGACATGACGACTCCTGGCAGGGCAAACCAGCTCTCCTTCCTGAAGTCGTCCACCACGACCGGTTCCTTCGCGGCCAGAGTTCGAGCTGCCTCCGTCTCCGGCCCCGCCGGAAGCCGGGTCACAGGGTTGCCCACTCCCAGCCCGATGGCGCCGATTACATCCAGCTCCTGAGTAGCCGGCAAGAGCTTCGTCACGAGACAGAAGTCAGCGCCCAGAGTCTTCACCAGGATCGAGGCCGTCTCCCTGGCCAGGCCGGGAACCTCCTCCCCCGCCAGAGCCAGGCGGCTGATGTCGGCGATGGCGTCCCTCTGCTTCAGCCGCAGCTCCAGCTCGCCCTGGATCTTGCGAGCTCGCAGGTCCCGGTCCAGCCGGTGTCTGGCCGTCGAGAGCCGGAGCTCCAGGGTCCGCTGTTCCAGGGGAAGATCGAGCAGGTCACTGGCGCCGGCATCGAGCAGCGTCTGGGCCTCGCCCACGGCATCCTCCGGCAGGGCGATCAGGAGGCACAGCTCCCAGTCATCCTCACGATGGCGAATCTGCCGGCACAGGGTCTCTGTAACGCCCGGGTCCGGGCTGTACCGGATGACAGCCAGGTCGATCTCGCGCCTCTCGCAGAGAGTCAGGAGTCTCTCGGCGGACTGACTGACTTCGACGCTGAAGCCGCGCTCGCACAGGGTGGTGACGATCTGCTCCCGCAGATCTTCGACCGGTTCCAGAACGAGGGCACGCATGAGTAGGTCACGTTAGCAGATGCTCCCGAGCCTACTCCATCAGTTCGGCCACTCCCATCTTCCTGAGTGCGTCGAGCTGGTATCGCTCCCGGCAATCGTTGACCTTATCGGCGTCTCCGTTGAAGGGATCCACGACGGTCCGGAAAGGCCGGGAGCCGAAGGGCCGCTCGATCAGATCCCTGACGACGCTGGCCACTTGCTGCGGGTCCGGCGGAGAGGGGGCCTCGAAGATCTTTGCGAAGGAACCCATCACCCGGTCCAGATGGGGAACGACTGGACCGTAGGCCTCGAAGCGAGCAGCTTGGCTGGGCTGCAGCCCCTTGGCTCCTATCTCTGTAGGGAAGGCGCCGGGCTGGACGACAACGGAGTCGATGCCCAGGAGCCGGAGCTCGAATCGATAGTTCTCCGCCAGGGACTCCAGGGCGGCCTTGGTGGCCGTGTAGACGCCGAGAAAGGGCACAGCGATGCTGGCGACGATGCTGGACACGTGAACCAGGAGCCCGCTTCCCTGGGCTCGCATGTGGGGCAGGACAGCGTTATTGAGCCGCATGGGACCCATCACGTTGGTGTCGAACAGGCGGACCGCGTCGGCGTCGGTGAAGGTCTCCACGGCGCCCACTCCCAGCATGCCGGCGTTGTTGATCACCACATCGATGGCTCCCAGCTGCTGCATGATGGAGGAGACAGCTTCATCGATCGACTTCGGATCTCCCACGTCGAGCTCCACCACCGTGAGAGACTTGGCGCCGGAGGCGGCCAGCTCGGCCAGCTTCGTGGCTGGTTCCGCGTTTCGCCCTGCAGGGTCGCGCATGGTGGCGGCAACGTCGTGGCCGGCCCGGGCGAGAGTCGCCGCCATCAGGGTTCCGAATCCGCTGCTGCAACCGGTGATCAGTACTTTCATTGTCGGGAGTCTCCTTCGAAAGGGCTGGGACGGTGCAGCTATTTCTGACTCAGCTCGGCGTCCCGGTGATTGGTGATCAAGTTCCAGTCCTGGGACCCAAGATGCGCCGCCAGCCGCTCCGTGATCGCCACGGATCGATGCTGGCCTCCGGTACATCCGATGCCGATAGTCAGGTTCGTCTTGCCCTCCGTCACGTATTGAGGGATCAGGTAATCCAGGAATCGGGTCAGGCGGTTGAGGAACTCCCGGGCCGCCTCGTGGCTGAAGACGTACTCGCTCACGGCTGACGAAAGACCCGTCAGTGGCTTCAACTTCTCCACGTAGTACGGGTTGGGCAGGAACCGGACATCGAAGATCAGGTCAGCCTCTGTGGGCGACCCGTGCTTGAAACCGAAGGACGTGAGGATCAGGTTCATGCCCGCCGCGGGTTTCTGACTCTCCAGGACCCTGGGGAACTCGGTGCGGAACTCCGCCGCCGACATCTTGGAGGTGTCGATCACCAGGTCCGCCTGCCCCCGCAGGTCGGCGACCAGCTTCCGCTCAACCTCGATGCTCTCTCGCAGCCCGGTGCCGTGGATCGGATG
Organism: Candidatus Cloacimonadota bacterium; assembly: GCA_021772705.1. Lineage (GTDB taxonomy): Bacteria > Muiribacteriota > UBA6191 > JACPRK01 > JACPRK01 > OFTM100. Next base: position 7,781 of record JAJFLN010000184.1, read on the forward strand.
CCGGCGCCGGGTCTCGGAGAATCGGCGGAGGAGCGCTTCATCGGAGGCCTCGAGGAAGATGAGCCTGTGGCCTACCCCTTCCCGCTCCAGCTCGTCGAGGAGGTTCAGGAGGGGGGCGAATTGCTTGCCCCCTCGGATGTCGCAGACCAGGGCGATCCTGTCGATCTCGGTCTGACCGTGCCGGGTCAATTCGACGAACTGCGGGATCAGCGGCACAGGCAGGTTGTCCACGCAGTGGATCCCCTGGTCCTCCAGTACTCGCGTGGCCAGGCTCTTCCCGGCTCCGGACATTCCGGTGATGACGTAAAAGAACTTGGCGCCCACGTCTCAGCCTCTCTCTCTCAGGAGTTTGTCCACCTGTTCCAAGACCTGACGGGCGGTCTCTTCCTCCGGTTGCCGGGCATCCAGGATCTTGATCCTCTCCGGCTCCCTTTCGGCCAGCTGGCGAAAGGCCTCCCGCAGTCGTTGATGGAAGTCGAGGGCCTGACCTTCGAAGCGATCGGGACGGCTCGTTCGAGCTGCCCGTTTCAGGCCCACCTCAACCGGTACATCGAGCAAGAGCGTCAAGTCCGGCACCAGTCCCGACGTGGCGAAATGGTTCAGTTTTCCGATCAGTCCCATATCCAGTCCCCGTCCGGCGCCCTGATAGGCCACGGTGGAGTCCACGAACCGGTCGCAGATCACCGTCGTCCCTTCGTCCAGTCCGGGCCGAATGAGACGCTGAACATGGTCGGCCCTGGCCGCCAGCATTAGCAACAGCTCAGCCTTGGCTCCCATGCCATGGGTGGCCACTGACAGCAGTACTTTTCTCAAGGAGTTGGCCAGCTCCGTGCCCCCAGGTTCCCGGGTGACTTGGCAGCGAATGTCCCGATCCAGGAGCGCTCGCTCCAGCAGAGCCACCTGGGTGGTTTTGCCGCCTCCTTCGGGGCCTTCGAATGTGATGAACGGTGCTCTCAAGGTTCAGCTCAGATCAGTCTCGAAAGCTCATCGAGGACCTCCGGGGCGTGACGGCCACCGGGCAGGCTCTCCAGAACGTGGAGGTAATGGTGATGGGCCGCCAGGTTCTGCTCCATGGATCGGTAGTGCCGCGCCAGGGACAAGTGCGCCGGGGCCATTTCGGGGGAGAGTGCCGTGGCGCAGATCAACTCTCGCAAGCCTCTCTCCCGGTCCGAGACATCGTCGCTGTCGATGTGAGCGGCGCCGATGTGATGGTGCAGAACAGCCATGGACGGGAACCTCCGCAGCCCCTTCTGGCCGATGCTGGCCAGGCGGGAGAGGCTTCCCTTTTGCTCACCGTCAGGTGAACCGGCGGCGTTTCGCACCAGGCCCCACCAGGGCCAGGGGTTCGTTTCGTCAAGACTGGCGGCCTTCGAAAAGGCGATGTCACTTCGCCGGGAACTCTCCAACCATTCACCGGGAGCGGAGAGATAGCGCAGGGCGAGCCCCAGGTCGAGGAACGCCGCCGGATCCTCCGGGTTCTGAGAGACCACTTGCTGGCGTCGCCGGATCTCGGACCGTAGCCCCGCATTCGAACCGGTCCTTGCCTCGATCTGCTTCCGGCAGAGGCGGATCTCCAGGCTCCGGAGATACCCGTTGCACCGGTGCTGCTCCACCAGGGCCCGCGCTCGCTCCAGATCGGGACCAGCCACCTGGTCCGCATCTGTCAGGGCTTCCAGATAGGCCAGTACGTGAAGCTCGGAACTCGGCGCCGACTCGGCGAGCTGCCGGCCAACCTCCAGACGCGCCGCTTCGTCTCTCTCCAGCAATGCCAGCTTGAAAAGGCCCCGCAACCGCCAGGAATCCAGGTCCGTGCCCGCCGGGTCCGACATTCCCCCGAAGGCCGTGCGGGCCTCCTCGACCCACTCTCGGCCGGCGGCGGTCACATGGCTCACGGTTACATGGAAGAACCCCAGTTCCAGCCTGGCAAGATCGGGCTCGCTGGCGGTCTTCAAGTTGACCTTGTAGGCCGAGAGAAAGGCAGGATAGCGATCCGGAGACAGGCTGCCGTCGAGGAAGCGGTGGGCCAGAGAGCGGATCACGTGTATCCGGGAGACCACGTCTTCCGGGTCCCGGCCGACGGCGTTCTCGAAGAGGCGGAAGGCCTGCTCATAGCTTCCGAGCTGGTAGTGGAACGTGGCAGCCTGCCGCGCCAGGCCTGGCTCCTCGGGGATCAACTCCAGCAGCTTGTCCAGGATCTCGGCGCCGTCTTGGAGCTGACCCAGGGACATGAATACATCGAGCATCTCCCTCAGCCAGTTGACGTTGTCCGGGACCAACTCCAGCACCTTCCGGTAGGAGCTGAGGGCCGCCGTGGAGTCACCGCGCAGCACCGCCTCCCGGCCGCGGCCGAAGAGCTCAAAGGCCTTCTGGTTCTGCTTGTGCCCCCGGATCGTCTCCGTGTCGAGCTGGGCTTCCCGGTTTTCGGGGTTGATCTCTCGAGCCCGATGGAAGTCAGCGATCGCCTCGTTGTAATGCCCGGCCTGGACATGGATGCGAGCCCGGTGACAGAGCAAGGAGTCGCTGCCCGGGCCCCTGGCAACGGCCCGGTTGATCGCATCGAGGGCCCGCTCCAGGTCTCCCCGGTCCTCATGGACGTCGGCCAGGGCGACGAAGCTCGACGGATCGTCGGGGTGTCGCTCGCACTGAAGCAACGCGTGTCGGACTGCTTTATCGCCGTTTCCAGTCTCTCGATAGACCTGGGCAAGCGCTTCGTGGACCTCGAGGTTCCGAGGGGCCAGCTCCCGGGCCCGTTCCAGCTCCTTCTCGGCGGCTTCGTGGTCAGACTGAGCCATGTAGGTTCGACCCATCTCCAGATAGCCCCGAACATCCTCTGGGTGGAGTTTCTGCAGTTGCAGAAGTGACGCCAGGGCCTGGGGAACGCGGTTCTCGGCCAGATGAAGCTTACCGAACAGCAGGTAGGTCTCGGCAGTCCTGGGGTGCTCTCGAACCACTTGTTCGAGGATCTCCTTGGCCTGGGGGAACGCCTTCCCTTCAATGTAAATCTCAGCGAGCAGGAGCCGGGGGGGCAGGTACGTCGGCTTCAGGGCCAGAGAAGCCTCCAAGGCCAGGATCGCTCGGTCTTGCAGGCCCAGGGCTTGATAACACCGTCCCATCTCGAAGGGGATCTCGCAGCTCTCGGGCTTCAGATCCTTCAACACACGGTAGAACTCGATCGCCCGCTGGATATCACCTGTCTGGCGGCACAGCGACGCCATCCGGACATAGGCGTCGGCGAACCCGGGCTCGATGGTGACGGCTCTCTTGAAAGCGCTGATGGCTTCCTCGAGGGAGTGTTCTCCCTCGAGTAGCTTGCCGAGGTTGAAGTAGGCTCGAGGGTCGCCTGGATCGATCTCGAGGATCTTCTCGTAGGTCGATTTTGCCTCTCCCGTCCGGCCCTCCTTCTGTTGAATCCAGCCGATAAGATAGTGGGTCTCAGTTCGACGAGGCTGCAGCGCCCGGGCCACCCTGAGAGAGGAGAACGCCTTGCCGTAACGGTGGTGACGGATCAGGAACCGGGCCAGCTCGAGGTGAGGTCCCGGATCGTCACACTTCTGCCGGACCTGGCGCAGCAGCGAACGGTAGCTACTGAGAAACTCCGCACGATCCTGAACTGGCTCGGTCTGCTCTGGCTGTAGATCGGTCATGGCAATCGGGATCTCCGGCAGAACAGGGAGGCGGGTCCATTGGCTCTGACGGGTTCTGGCTTCCTGAGGAGCCGGGAGAACCGGGGTTGGCTGTGTCTCGGACACCCCCGGGTCGGAAACCGACCGAGGGTAGCACGAGATCTCGACTTCCGTCAAAAGGATGCGGGTTTCGTGGGTGCATGTCACCCAGGGGGTCCCCTCCTCCGTTCGCCCCACTATGGATGCCCGCATCCAAGACGACTGAATGGCCGAGTTTTCCCGATCCGTTC
>JAJFLN010000185.1 GCA_021772705.1 Candidatus Cloacimonadota bacterium
GAACGGATCGGGAAAACTCGGCCATTCAGTCGTCCTGGATGCGGGCATCCATAGTGGGGCGAACGGTTTTATGGACAGGCATCATATGTAAAGGAAACAGCGGACCACCACACTAGCGTAGCTTGCTCCGGAGGACCTGGAAGAAGTCTGTTCCCGGCAGGCGGATCAGCCGGGTCTGATGCCGCGATCTCTTGATGGATATCTGGTCCGTTGGTTCCAGAATCACCGTGGTCTGACCGTCGACGGTCAGATAGATACCGTCCGGATCTCCGCTTCGGCCGTGGCCGTGTCCCTGGAAGATGAGGTCCACACGGTCACTGGCATCAACGATGAAACTGCGGGCGTAGAATCGATGGGGGCAGATGGGGCAGATCAGGAGGACCTTCAGATCCGGCTTCACGATCGGGCCGCCCGTTGACAGGGAGTAGGCCGTGGAACCCGTCGGGGTGGAGACGATGACGCCGTCGGCGGGGAAGGAGTCCAGCTCCCGGCCGTTGAGGGCGACCTGGTACCGGAGGATGCGGCTGATGTCGCGCTTGACGACGGCGTCATTAAGCCCCTGGTATCGGCCCTGAATCTTGCCTCCCCGGTGGACCTGGACCTCGAGCATCAGCCGGCTCTCCACCTCGTACTCGCCGGCGAGCAGACTCTCCAGTCCCGCCCGGAATCCTCGAGAGCTCAACTCCGTCAGGAAACCGACGGTCCCGCGGTTGATTCCCAGAAGAGGAGTCTTCGCCGCGGCGGCGTCCCTTGCGGCACGGAGCAGCGTTCCGTCTCCGCCCACGGTGATGATCAGGTCGACGGCGCGAACCAGCTCCTCCAGGGGCAGGGTTTGGATCTCCGTGAGGGCGCCTCGGGCGCAGCCTTCCTCGAAGAGGACCTGGAGTCCCCGGTCTCTGAGCCACTGCGCCACCAGCTGGACCTGCCGCGCCGCGCCGGGGTTCTTGTCGTGGAAAACCAACCCCACCCGCGAGGGGGGGCCAGCACGACTGACCCTGGGTGGTGTCACTCTGACTCCCCGGAGGTGGTCGTCGGACTGGCCGCCGCCGGCTCCCCTGCGGTCAGCTTCTCCAGGTCCTCCAGGAGTTCCCTGTCCGGTCCGTTCTTCAGGAGATCGACAGCTTGCCTGGCCAGCACGGCATGGACTCCTGTGCCTGATTCGGCCAGATCAGCTCCGGCCTCCAGGGCCTGTTCCGTACGCCCCGCCTGCAGAAGCAGGAGGAAACGCTCATGCCTGAGAGTGGTACTTCCGGGCCAGATCTCCAGCTCCTCCTCCACCAGAGCGATGGAATCGTCAACCCGGCCCTGCCTGCGGTAGACGTCCATCAGGCGCCTGCCGATCTCCGGTTCCTCCGGGAACTTCTTGCGCAGGTCCCTCAATCGAAAGGCTGCCTCCGAGAGCTCTCCTGCCCGCAGGTGGCCCGATGCGGCTGCCAGGAGTTGCTCATACTCCCCCGTGGCCTCTCGGAGTTCTGCCGTGGTTCCATACTCCTCGAAAGTCACCGAGCCGTCCTCGCCCAGCTTCGATACGGGGTAAATCGACAGGTCCATCCCCGGGGGGAGCAGCTCGGCCGCCACCAGCAGCTCTGTGTCGAGTTCCACCATCCGGTCCTTCTCGCCTTTGTCGATATTGTAGGCCCGGACGGCGGCTTCGATGGCGCGACCGACATTCAGAGCCTTTCGCCTGTCTTCCAGTTCGCCCTCGATCGATTCACCTTCCTCTTCCTGGCCATCTTCCTCTTTACCTTCTTCTACCTCGCTACCTTCTTCGGTCTCTTCTTCTTCTTCCTCCGCCGGGGATGGGTCTTCCTCTTCTGCCGGTAGGGACTGGACGGCGGCGCGAGCCTCTGCGAGTAAGCGTGCCCGATCCGAGGTTGCCTCGATGCGATGAGCGGCGGCGGCGTAGGTCAGGGCTTCCCGAGGGTGAGAGAGAGCCAGCTCCGCTCGGGCGGCCTCCGTGAGCAGCCTCGGGTTCGACGGCTCGTGAAGCAGGCCGTAGAGCAGGATCTGCCGGGCTCGGCTAAGACTTCCGTTCTTCAGATAGAAGCGGCCCAAATCGACGAAGCTTCGATAGGTGCTGATACGGGAGCCTCGATTCAGGAGCTCGGCGGCCATGGTGCGTCGATCCGGGGGCAGCTGTCCCCGGGTCGTGTTCGATCCTGCGGAAAGCAGCAGCAGGCCTGCCGCCAACCAGGCGACTCGCGGATAGGGGAACACGGATCTAAGGCGGGTCACCAGAAAGACCTCAGCTCTTCTGGGTTCGGGATCGGGGATCCCGAACGCTCTCCTGTGCTGTTCCCTCGCCCCTGCCGAACCGCTCCAGGTTCTTCTTCACGACCTTGATCAGCTCCTCCGGTCCGAAGGGCTTTACCAGGTAGTCGGCGCCCCCTCTCTGGAGTGCCTTGGTGATCACCCGTCGATCCGAGTTGGCCGAGACATAGACGACGGGTATCTTGTAGGAGATGACGTAGTCGTCCAGGAATCGCATGGCCTCCAGCCCGTCCATACCGGGCATCATCACGTCCAGGACCACCAGATCTGGCCTGCCTTCCTCGCGCACCGCATCGAGACTCTTCAGGGCCCGGTCGACGGTGCTGACATCGAAACCCGCCGTGGTCAGGGCTACCTTGCAGATGATGAGGAAGTTCGGGTCATCGTCAATGACCAGGATTCGCCTGCGCCGCAGGGAGGGTTCGCTGGGTTTGTCCGTCATCCATGGCCCTCCTTTTCAGCTCTGGAGGTGGAGATGGGTGGCCACGGTCTGAAGGAGCTCCTCCGGTCCAAATGGCTTGATGAGATAGTCTCTGGCGCCCTTGATCAGGGCCTGGATGATGATCTTTCGCTCCGAAATGGCCGAGACGAAGACGACCGGTACGTCATGTTCCAAGATGAAGTCCTCCAGGAACTTCATTACCTGGATCCCGTCCATGCCGGGTATCATGTAGTCCAGGAGTACCAGGTCTGGCCGGCCCTGACTACGGACTGCCTCCAGAGCTTTGATTCCACTGGCAGCCTCGCTGACGTCATACCCCGAGCCCTCCAGGGTCAGCCGGCAGATGGTCCGGAAATCGGTGTCATCATCTATGACAAGGATCCGGTGCCGCTGACCTAGAGGCTGTTCGTTGGGGTTTGCCATGAACTTGATTCAAGATCCTATCAGAAAGTCAGTCGGGCACCACGGTTGATCATTCCCCTTGCCGATGATATCCTACTCAGCTTCGCAGAGGACATCAGATCCTTTAAGGCACAGGGTGCTGAATGCCGATAGCTAGATCGGTGCAACGCAAGCCGCGTCGACAAGATCCAAGGAGAAACCGGAGATGATGGAAGCATTCGGGATACTGTTCGTCCTGGCGAGCTCGGTGGGCCTCAGCTACCTCTTGATGCTGACCGTGTTCAAGCTGATCCACATTCTTCAGTCCAAAGTGGCTGAAGAGTAGTCTCCCGCAAGGGCCATCGAGGCCGGCTCGAAGCGAATGCCCCCGTGATCCTGCGAGGATGGGGGGCTTTTCATTTCCTGGACAAGGAAACTCCCACGACACCTCGGTATCGTGGGAGTTGATCTTGCCGGCCCGCAGCGGGGCCCGTCTACATGGTCAGGATCAGAGCGAACATGGCCAGCCCGCCGAGAATCATGAGCGTGACGGCGATCTCCGGCAAGTTGCCGCTCGTGGCGGCATCGAGGGCCACCGAGGGGGACATCCCTGAACCCTGCAGGCTCTGGAGCCACTTCGAGCTCGCTCTGCCTGGTGGGCGGACGGTCTGGCGCAGCGCTTCGGAGGCCAGGTGGGTCGACACGGGCGCAGCGGCGGGGCGCCGGGGAATGGCAGCGGGCTGGAAGGGGATGACCGGGGTCGCCGATCCCTTGGCGGCCTGGGCCAGCTTCTGGGCTGCCAGGGTCTTGACGAGCATTTGGGTGATGGTGGGTTCTCCCGGCTTCACTTCCAGTGCCTGCTTGAACTCGGCGATGGCGGCGTCGAAGTTCCGTCCCCGGATCAGCTCCTTGGCCCGCATGAAGTGCTGGTAGACCACTTTCTGAACATACCGGCGCTCACCATCGGACTCATGGCCCGTGGCTGTCCTGCCTGTGGATGTCTGGCTTGGGATGTCTGGGTCCAGTGCTTTGGCGGCGGCGCCCAGGGGCTCGACTCGAGCCGGAAGGCGACCGCCGCAGAATGAACAGAACCGGGTGTCGACCCCGTTCTCGGACTGGCAGCGTTTGCAGATGACCATGGAATGACTCCTGTGCTTCGATTGAGTGCTTCGGCTGAAGGGTTTGGCTGGTGGTGCGAGACGGGGTGGGGCGGCGGCTGACTACAGGGGAATCTCGAACTCGAGCATGGTGCCGACGCCGATCTTGGACAGCATCTTCATGTTGCCGTCCAGGAGACCGACTCGCTCTTTCATGCTCGTGAATCCGATGACTTCCTGCTTGTAATAGCCATCCTTCATCTTGTCCAGGTCGTAGCCCTCACCGTCATCGGCGATCTTCAGCATCAGGGCTCCGGTACCTCGGGCAATGGCGATCTCCACGGTCTTGGCCGTGGGTTGCCGGGAAATGCCGTTGAAGGCTTCCTGGACGAGGCAGAAGACCGTGTTCTGCCGGACGAAGTCGATCTGACTGGCATCGATGTGTTCGCAGTTGAAGACCACGTTGAAGGGGAAGTCCTTCTCGACCCGCTTGATGTACTTTCGGATGACCTCTTCCAGGCCGAGCTCCTGTACGTCCTTGGGGTTCAGGGTCTCCACCATGTCCTTGAGCTTGTTCAGGCCCTTGTTGATGGAGTCTCGCAGATCGTTTAACTCTGCCGGCGCCTTGGACGGGTCCTTCTCGAGGATCTTCTCCACGATCTGGATTCGCATGAGCCAGTCGGCGAACTGATTGCAGGGGCCCTCGTGGATTTCCCGGGCCAGCCGCTTGCGCTCTGCTTCCTGTCCCAGGATGATCTTCGAATTGACCTCCTGAATCTGCTCCATCTGAGCGATGGTCTTGCCGCTGAGGCGCAGCCGGTTGGACAGGATTCCCAGGAGACCGAAGGCCACTTCCGGGGACTTCCCGATCAGGTCCGCCAGCTGAGCGCGGGAGAACTGGTAGCAGCTGCAGCTGTCGACGGCCTGACAGGTGGCCGAGCGGGTCGGCTCGTCGAAGAGGGCCATCTCGCCGAAGAGACTGCCGGACTCAATGTGGCTCAGGATCTTCTCTGCCCCGTCCTTGGCCTTCTTCGAGACCTTGATCTTTCCCGAGATGAGGAAGAACGCGCTGTCGCCGCCGTCCCCTTCTCCGAAGATATTGGAGCCAGGCGTGAAGCTCACCTCTGGAACGCCCGCACCGGCGAGCTGCTCTTTCAAGTGCTCGGAGAAGGCATCGGCTCCCAGGCCGAACTGCGACATTCCTGACTGGTTGGCAATTACTGATTCCGCCATCGAGGGAACCCCTTTACATGATTCAGGGTGAGAGAGTCCTCACCGTTCAAGGCATCGATCATTCAGCCTGGAAACTTGAGCCGCCGGCGAACAAGAATGCCGCCGGTCGCGGTCATTTTATCCAGGCGAAGCGGCCAAATGCCATGACGATTTGAGGGTGAATCGATGTTCGACCCGTGGGAGGATGGGCCAGAGCCAGCCGGGCTCCATCCCCCTTCGGTATCTGGTAGGCCAGCTTGTTTCCGTCAGGTGACCAGGCAAGCCAGCTCCGAGTCGAGAGCCCCTCGGCCCTGAAAATCGACTCCTTCGACTTCTGTTCGATCACTTCCAGGGCCACCTTGCCCTCCGATTCGTGGACGAACGCCAGATAGACGCCGTTGGGCGAAGGGGTGGGGTTGTAGAAGTTGCCAGCACGCTCCAGCAGCGGCTGGGGGTTCACGTCCGGAAGCGCCAGGGTCGAGATCTTGCTCCGGCCAGGTTCTCGCTCCACCACGAAGACCCGCCGCCTCTGATGAAATCCCACGGAGGCGCCAGAGTCCTTGTAGGCAACGTCACCGAGCCGTACCAAGGATTTCGACGGCAAGCGCATCAGGAAGAGACGAGTCTCGCCCGGTGTCTCCCGATCGCTCTCGAAGATCAGCTGATCTTGCTTGGCGCTGGCCCAGACCGAGTTCCTGTTCTGGAATGAGTCTTCCGTCAGGCTCTGTCCTTCCTGGGAGCCGAAGTCGAATGTCCGGATATCCACGGAGGCACCGTTCCCGACGGAGTAGCCCACGAGCTTGGAGTCCGGCAAGGCCGTCACGGCCTGAATCTCGCCGGCCTCCTCACGTATCGTCCGGATCTCCAGGGCATCCACATCAGCCCGGAGGATCCTTCCCTTGCCAGCTTCATTCAGGGCGTAGATCAGTCGGGTCACGGGATTGACGAACTTCAACTTGTCATCGTTGTCCGGCTCCGTCGCTTTCTCGTTGACGCCGGGAGCATAAGTGTTGATCACCTCGTCGGAGCCGGCGCTGATCAGTTCGTCGAAGAACCAGTTGTAAACATACTCGTTGCCCCAGGGGTCCTTCGGCAATTCCTGGAGCATCTTCTCGTCCACCAGCCCCTGAAGGGAGTTCTCCTGATAGTGCTTTCCCTTCTCGATCTTGTAGCGAGAAATGGCCTTGCCTATGATGGAGAAGTCCCGGGTGACCCTGTCTCGCTGTGCACTGGCGGCGATGTCGGTGAACACGGGCTCCACGAAGGCGTAGATCCCGTAAAGGAACATCATGATGATGAGGAGCTTCAGGACCTTCTCGAGAATCGAGACGCCTTCTTCTTCCTCTGTTTCGCCTAGGCGGGCCATGGACGGGTCAATTCCTCCTGGTGGCGGTGGGTTCAGTCATCGATGCGGAGCTGGACCTTGTGAATGGTGTGACGCTTTGTCTTGCTGACCAGGAAGCTGAGCTTACCGTACCGAAAGCGGTCTCCCTCCTCCGGAATGCGCTCCATCTCGGTCATCAGGAATCCGGACAGCGTGTCATAACTCCTCTTCGGCAGGTCCAATCCAAGATCCCGGTTCAGACGGTCCAGCAGGACGTGGCCGTCCAGGTTGTAGACGCCATCGGCTTGCCGCTGGATGGGACGGTCACCTGCCGGCTCGACCTCGAATGCGCCGATCAACTCGTCGACCACATCCTCGACGGTGACGATTCCATCGGCGCTGCCGAACTCGTCCACCACAATGGCGAGCGGCATCTTTCGGCTCTGCATCTGGAACAGCAACTTGTCGATGGCCACGGTGTTGGGAACGAAGAGGCCCGGCCGCATGAACTTCTTGACCGGCGCGCCCGGCTCGGAGTCGGAGTAGAGAATATCATACACGTTCACGATGCCGACCACGTCATCGATGCGGCTATCGTAGACCGGAAATCGGGTCAGGGAAGTGGTTCGGGAGAGGGCGACAGCCGCCTCGGCCTGGGCCGTCAACGCCAGGGCCGTGACTTCCGTGAGGGGCACCATGACCTCCCGGACGGAGGTGAAGGAGAAGTTCAGGGCTGAACTGAGCATCTGTTGCTGATAGCCCGTCAGGGCCCAGTCCCGGGTGCCGGTCTTGAAGATGAAACCCAGAGCCCCGCGGCCGATCCGGCGGTGCAGCTCCTGGGGTTCCAGCCCCATCAACAGCAACAACGTCGTCCTGGCTGCCCGGTCCAGTCCCCGTGCCAGAGGGGACAGCAAACGAGTCGACAAGTGCATGGTCCCGCCCGAAAGGCGGAGCCATTTCTCGGGACGCCTCCGGCCCAGCTCTCGCGGAAGTGTCTCGCCCAGGAGGAAGATCAGGGGTGCCATGGTCAAGGCCGAAACCAGGGCGGGATATGCCACGCCCCGGCTCTCGACCCAGAGCGCCGCCAAGGCTACCAGGCCGATGTTGGCGATGGAGCTGCCGAGCATGGCCGCCGAGGTGTATCGATCCGGGGTCCGCCGGAACTGATGGTAGAAGGGGGGACAGCGCTCGGGAGGCCTGTCGGCCAGGTGGATGTCGGCCCGCCGCATGGCCGCCTGGGTCGCGGAGAAGAAGGCCGAGACCAGGACCAGCGCCAGTGCGCCCGCAAGCCATGCCGTCATAGCTTGTCCTCGCCTCCAGCGCCGGGAGTGCCGGCGGGTATCTCCTGTTTGATCTGACTCGCAGAGCCTCGTTTCTTATGATCTCGCAACGCTGTCAGAGGGCGGATCAGGACCTCCTGGACCCGGTGCCGAGTGACCTTTGAGATGCTGATCTGGTGGTTCTCCAGGATGAAGCTGTCGCCCTTCTCCGGGATCTCTCCCAGATAGTGCATCACCACACCCGCCAGGCGATCGATGCCCTCGTCGGCTTCGAAGGAGAGACCTGTGGTGCGCTCCACATCGCCCACCCGAGCCTTGCCCAGGACCTGCCAGCCCCCTTCGGCCAACGGGGTGATCTCCAGCTCTTCCTCCACCTCGTCCTCATCGTAGACCTCGCCGAAGATCTCCTCCAGGATGTCCTCCCGGGTGACCAGACCCGTGGTCTGGCCGTGCTCGTCCAGAACGATGGCGATGGCCAGGTTCCGGGTCTGGAAGTCTTGCAGCAGGTCCCGTATCCGTTTGCCCTCGGGGATGAAGTACGGAGGGTCAAGGAATGGTTCCAGGGCCTCCTTGCCCGAGAGCAGGAAAGGTTTCACCGACAGGATGCCCTCGATGCCATCCAGGTCGTCACGATAGAAGGGGATGCGGGAGCGTCGCGCCTGCCGGGCCAGCTGTTGAGCCTCGTCGTGAGAGCAGGACAGGTCGCCGCAGACCATCTCGATCCTGGGAGTCATCACCTCTCGGACCCGGGTCTCCTCGAACCGGCCCAGGTACTCGATCAGGGCTGAACCTTTCAGACTGGGAACCGGACGGGTTTCCCGGTTCGTGTGGACCATGTCTTCATAGATGGCGCCTGGATCGGTCATGGGCTCCGTGGGATGATCTGGTCGAGGCGGAGCCAATTTGGTGGCAGTCCACCCGGCGAGGTTTGCTAGCAACATGGCTGGCGGGCGAAGGATGGAGCAGATCACATGGAGGGGCCGGACTGTCCGCCTGACGATGGATAGGGGGCTGGTGGCAGCGAACATCTTCGGCGTCACCTCGCCGGCCAGGAGGAGCAGCACGGCTGCCGCCAGCACTCCCAAGGCGGCGCCGGACCAGTGGCCCAGCTCGCGAAAGCAAGCGATGCTGGCCGTGGAGACGAAGAGCACCTGGACCAGGGTGTTGCCGAACAGCAGCTGGCGAGTCAGACGCTTGGGGTGTTCCAGGAGGCGCAGGGCCAGCAGGCTGGTTGCATCGGTCTCCTTCTGAAGCCGCTTCCGCTCGTAAGTCGAGAGGGAGAACAGTGCCGTCTCGGCGCCGGACAGGAATGCCGAAACGGCCAGCAGAAGGGCCATCAGCAGAATCTGGATCTCGAGCGCGATCATCGCCGTGCCGCCTGTCGGCGGTGGGGTCGATCCTAGCAGCAATACCCCTGAGATAAGACGGGTTTTGTTGTCGTGGGGCTCCGCCCCCCACCCCGTTGGGGGAGCCAGCTCCCCCAAACCCCCAATTGGACTGGTGGGACTGAGAGTGATGATGAACACTTGAATGACATACGAAAGCTTGACCTGTTCATCCGGGTCCGGGGGGCCAATTGCCCATGGCGGGAGTGGGTATTGATCCTAGCAGATGGGGGCGGGAGCCGGGGGACAGGGGCTGGTCTCTGGGTAGTGGGGAGGATGTTGGCTGTGGGCAAGGTGTCGGCGGAGTGCTGGTGGTTTGGAGGGTGGGGCTGGTGTGGGGCTTTGTGGTGATGGAGGTTCTCAGTCTTGGGTGGAGGGAATCGACCTCGGTTTGGGGACGGGCCGGGGTGGTGGGGGAAGGTCGAAAGTCCTTTGTTGATGAGGGATGATGCCGGATTTTCCGGTGCGTTCCGGGAGCATGGCACGACTCTTCCATAACCGGGTGCAACCTCAGGAGGTAACTCATGGATTTGACACGAATCGCCATCGCCACTGTTCTCATTGCTCTCTTTTCGGTGGTTCCCGCAGGGGCTCAGGACTCCGGCAGCGGGGACGACTTCGTTCTTGACGAGACCGATTCTCGGGAGGCGCCGGCCAGTACCGGCAGCACTCTGGGCACCATGTTTGGCGCCCTTGGGTTCGGAGGCCCCGAGGACAAGCCCGAGGCTGAGGTGGAAGGGCCTGGGGCGCCGGCCTCGACGAGCTGGCTACCGGCGGGATTGACGGAAGCCGCCGATTCCATGCGGGAGACCATGCGTCAGCAGATCGCCGGCAATGACGTGACCCTCACGGACTCCCAGAGAGGGGCTCTGGAGGGGATGCGGCCGGCCCTGGTGCAGCTTGCTGGCGACGACGGGATGTTCAACCGTGCCGACATGTCTGATGTGATCAGTTCTCTGGAACCTGCGTTGCGGCGGCGGGTGAACAGTGAGATCGATCGCCGGGCCCAGGCGAATATCGACAAGGGCCTGTTTCCGCGTGTCCGGTCCATCTTCGTCAATGCCCACGTGAACAACAATTACCAGGATTACTTCACCGGCGGCATGGGTACGGCCCGGTCGATGGTCAGCAATGGTCTGGAGGAGTTCTTTACCGGCGTCGGGGTCGACGGCACCGGGACCCAGGGCCAGTCCACCTGGAGGGATCTGGACCTGGACAAGATGGAGAAGTTCCGCGCCGGCGCCGAGACCCTGCAGGAGATCGACAAAATCCGCAATGCCAGGGTCCGGGCCGTGTTTCCCAACGGCTTCGGAGTGGCGGATCTGGACGCCTTCCTGGCAGACCCCAACAGCCCGCCCCCGAACGGCAAGATCACCCTGAAGCCGGCGCCCTCGGAGGCACCGCGACAGATGGCCGTTTCCCCCCAGCAGACCTCCTCCTCCGGCAACGGTTACTCCCGGGGAAGTGGAAGGCGGAAGAAGGGTCTCTTCAACGGCAGGTTCCGGCGAAATCGCTGAGCATCGGAGGCACGAGTAGAAGCCCGGCTGTCCCGGAATCGATCCCGGGGGAGTTGGGTTTCTACTCGTGCCTCCGGAGGCCCGTTGCACGTTTCCCTGGAGCGGGACGTCATGTTAAGATGAGTGCCCCGTGGAGCCCCGGCTTCCGGGTGAGAACAGGAAGTACGGCGGCTTCGCCAAGTGGTAAGGCAACTGATTGCAAATCAGTCATCGGCGGTTCGACTCCGCCAGCCGCCTCTCGTTTGCTAGAGCGGAATCTCGGCGACAAAAATTCCGTCTTGTTTCCAAAGTGGACACCAGGTGGACACCACCCTGGACTGGAAACAGGTCCTGGGGGTGCATCAGCTCGCCTTCTTCAGTCGGGGTCCCAGAGGGATCACGTTGTCCATGGCCTTTCCGAACTCCCTGGCCACCTCCCGGCTGACCGCCCGGACTTCATCGGGCAAGGAAGGTAGGTACCGCCGAGTGACGTTGATGTCCGTCTGCCGGGCAAACCTCATGAGCGCTGTGGCATTGCCTCCGCAAGACTTCTCGGCTTGCGTGATGGCCGTCCGCCGAAAGACGTGCAACGAGACCGTCTCCGGCTTCGCTATGCCGGCCCTCCTGGCGATCCGTGTTGCCGCCGCACGGGGGGTCGGATACAGCATGGGCTTGGCAGTCTGACCTGGGAACACCAGCCCAGTGGCCTGACTCGTCGGCTTCACCAGGCAGAGCGCTGCATCCCAGTCTGGTGTGATGTCGATCGGGTCCTTCCGGCGTGAGGACTTCTGATGGTTCGGAACGCAAATGCCCTCGGCCAAGTTGAAGTCCTCCCACCTGAGCAGAGCGGCCTCTGTGAAGCGCAGCCCGGTGAACAGCAGCGTTGCAAAGAAGGCGTACCAGAAGTCCCGGCTCTCTTCCCCGAGACAGGCTCGGAGGAAGTCTGCGCTCTCCGAGGGTGTCAGTCGACGGAGTTCCTTCTCTTCTACCTGGATCGGATCGGTCTTCGCCGCTGGGTTGGCGCCCGGGAACTGGTCCGCCTTGATCGCGAAGTTGAACAGGCGGATCAGAGTCTGGCGGTAGTGCGACACCGTACAGGCCGACACCCTTTGAAGCTGTTTGTCCAACCAGGCCTCGATGTCGGCGGTGCTGACGGCCGAGAGCGGCAAGTCCCCGAAGCGGCTCACGATGGCCGTCCGGTGGCTCTTGTAGGACTTCACCGTCGCGACCCTCCGCCTGATAGCGGTCCGCTCAACGAGACGGTCGTACACTTGTTCGATCGTCACCTTCCTGGCGACCACCTCCGGGTCGGGCATATCGCCGTCCAGCCTGCGGCGCTTCTCCCAGAGTCGCAGTCTTTCCCTTCGGGCGGCGAGCAGCACGTCCCCGGCTGCTCCG
>JAJFLN010000186.1 GCA_021772705.1 Candidatus Cloacimonadota bacterium
GAACGGATCGGGAAAACTCGGCCATTCAGTCGTCCTGGATGCGGGCATCCATAGTAGGACGAGCGGATCGGGAAGACTCGGCCATGCAGTCGTCCTGGATGCGGGCATCCATAGTGGGGCGAACGGGTTTTCGGATGGGAACTAGTTATTCTTGTGCGGGTCCTTAGGGTGACGGATTCCACATGGCGCTGCGAGACCCTTGTGTTAATATCCACATCGCCGATTCCTGACAGGGTTTCGGCCACGCCATGGCGAAGAAACTCACCGACGTACAGGTCATCGATCTCGGCAGTCACGTGATCAAGTGTGTCGGTCTCTCAGCGAAGGGACCGGACATCACTGTCGAGAAGGCCCATTCCGTGGTCCTGACCGACAGCTTCACCGACGCCAACCGGTACATCAACGACGTCCGGGGGGCCATGGACGGGATGTCGAATTCAGGCATCCTGGACAAGAAGGTTCCGATCTTCTTCCTCGCTGGCGAGGCGTTGATGCCCGTCTCCATCGCCTACCTGAACAACCAGAAGCCCGAGGACGTCGAGATATCCATGGAGGACTCCCTGGGCAAGTTCGTCGCCGCCGAGGGAACCAGCACGATGGAGGCGACTGTCCAGAGGAGCTTCAAGCTCCGGGAGAAGCCCCAGGCCGGAGAGCTTCAGATCGTCGCGGCCCATGCCTATTCAAAGTACGACACGGTGAATGAACTCCGAGAAGTCTGCCTGACACGAAAGCAGGCCTTTGGAGGGGTCATTCCAAAGATCTTCTCCTATCAGGCCCTCTTCGACAGGTTCGTCGCCAGCGACCCCGCCGTGGCTGAGTCGATCGTGGCTATCATCGACATCGGCTACAACTCGGCCAACCTGGTGGCGCTGAAGGAAGGCAACATCGTCTTCCACAAGTCGCTCCACATCGGAGCCCGTGACTTCTTCAACGAACTCAGGAACGTAGCGGCGGAGAAGAGTTTCTTCCAGCTGACGTTCCCGCAGTTCACCGATTTCATGCGTCTCGCAGGCGTCACGGGAGACCCGGACGGAATCACGTCCAGCGGCCTCCCGATCAACGATCCTGCGCCCATCTCGGAGGCCGTGAACGAGGTCTGCGAGGAGATCTGCACCAAGATCCGCCTCTCCCTGGACTACTTCTCCACGGTCAGCGCCACGGACTTCAACACCTCCATGGCCACCGTGATGGCGGTCCGGAAGGGAGCCGAGCACATATTCCTCACCGGCGGCCTCGTGGCTTCCACCGGCTTCATCGAGAATGCCCGGGAACAGCTCTCTGATGAAGTTCAGGTAATGGACCCCGTGGCAAACCTGGGAGGCACCGTCACCGGGGATGTACCGGCGCTCCACTACTCCATAGCCGTCGGCGGTGGTCTGCTGGCTCTCGGAGACAAGGCGGAGCAGTACAACATGGCCTCCATGCTGGAGGGACCGAGCGGTTCCGCTGCCGCCTCCGACGCCGCCGCAGGGTTCATGGATCTGGTGCCCAAGTGGGCCCACATCATCGCCTTACTGGTGCTGCTGTTCGTGGGCTACGAGTACTGGGAAGTGAACTCGGGCATGGCCAATCTGCTCAAGCAGCGAAAGAATGCCAGAAACGAGTTGAGGGCGGCGAAGGACTTCTTCAAGGAGTTCGCCGAGGCAAAGAAGGAGTTCGCCACAAGCTACCTGAAGCTCGAGTTCGTCCGGGAACTGATGCGGGCCCGTCCAGACCTCCCGGCGCTGCTGCAGGAATTGGCCAGCGCTTCGAAGGACACGGTCAAGATCACCCGGTTTCGGGCCGACGTCACCTACCCATCCATGAAGCGAATGAAGACCCCCGATGGCGAAACCGAGATCAACCGGCTGCCACTGGTGGTCAACTTCACCCTCGCCGGTGAGGCCAGGACCCGGGACCAGATCTTTGGTTTCTCTCGCAACCTCACGAGCAACGGAAACTTCGCCGATCTGGAGCAGCCAAAGCTGATCGAGGCGGGACTGGGGACCAACCCCTTCACTCCTGGCGGCGTCCGTATCCCAAACTCCACGGCACGGTTCTACTTCGAGATCAGCGGTCGAGTCCGCTCCAGGAAGCCCTGACACCTCACCCGGTACTTTCAATGGAAGAAGCAGAGAAAAAGGCCCTCGTCGTCTACCTGGCCGTCTGCGCTATCGTAGGCTGGCTCGGTCACACCAACCTGGCTGTGCCACATCAAAAGCGCCGGATCGCCCTCCAGAGGGAGGTCAAGGATCTGGCGAAGCGACAGGCTGCCTTCAAAGAGGCAAAGACCAAGTTCGATCTGGAGAGCCAGAACCTGGAGGCAATCCGACAGGACCTTCGGAAGCTCCTGGACCAGTTCCCCGCTCCCAGGGAGAGGCGAGGGATCAAGGAGGAGAAGATCTACGACGAGTTTGCCATCTCGGAGCAGATCTCCAGCGCGGCAAGAGGACTGGTCCTCGCCCCGAAGCAGGGAAAGGCTCACAGAGAGTTCGAGTTTCAGTCCCGAGTTCTGGAAGAAGAGAACATGAATACCCTGGGCGACGACTTCCAGAATCCCAGGGACAAGGCCGCGGTCCCGCCGGAGCTCGCTCTGTTGGGAAACGTCCTGAGCGTCTCGGAACCCCGGTTCAGTTACACCGTCAGCGGCAACTACGGCGACTTTCTCAAGTTCCTGGTAACCCTGGGTCAGCAGAAGCTCTTCCTGGACGTGACAGAGGTAGATCTGTATCAGAAAGGGGCCAGCGGCACGCGGATCAGCGCCCGGGTGACGGTGTCGACGCTGGATCTCAGCGACGGGCTGGCCGAACCGCCTCCACAGTAGGCTTCCGCTGCTTGCCGGACCCCAAGGACCCGCACAGAGATAACTACGCAGTTTCGCATCCCATCTTCAGGCCATCTTCGACCGCTCCTCAATCGCGGAATCCTCGACGTAGCCCACTACGCCTCCGGTCCCGCTCACTCGAACCAGCCGAATCTGACCCAAATCTGGGCGCGACTTCTGCGCATTTATTCTTGCACGGCCCCCAAGGGTTCGTCCCGATTCGGGACATGGGGCGCACGTTCCAGGGCACATGACAGGGTGCAAACAGGACAGGGACGGTAGATTTCCCCTGAATTCTGCTAGATCGGAGCAGACGGTTCGCATCTTGCAACGAATCCAGTTGCAATCGGGTGAAGTCTCGAAGGACGCCTACCGATAAGGAGAAGGAACTCGTATGTCCATTCGTCACGCATTCATTCTATTTGCCTTCTCGGCTCTAGCTCTTTCCCAGTTCTGCGGTCCCGTAATGGCCCAGGACGAGGAGGAAGAAGTGGAGGAAGCCAACCTCGACCGCTTGGTCGGTGAGGTCAAGGTCCTGTTCGACAAGGCCAAGGCGGCCAGCGCACCTGAGACAATCGAGTTTCCCTTCGGGCACTACTCCTCCCGGGTTCTGATTCCCACAGAGACCATCTCGGGAGAGCCGGAGGTAATGGAGTCCCAGGGTCCGATCCTGCTTCCCGAGTTTTCGATCACAGGGAAGATGAAGATGAAGGACAAGATCCGAATCTTCATTGGCAGAGAGTCCTACGGTGTGGGAGACAGCCTGCAAGGCGCCGAGATCACGAAGATCACCAACGATACGGTCTTCTTCACCTACGGCGGACAGAAGTTCAAGAAATCGATTCCGTGAGAATCAGGACGCCGGGCTGAAGTCGCGGCGTCAGTGAGGAGGAAACCGATGCGCGAGGTTCAGAACTACTCTTCGATCCGGATGGCTGCGGTCTGGATTGCATGGGTCAGTCTCGCCTTCGGACTGGCCGGCTGTGGCGAGGGCGGCTCCGGTGCTCCGGACAACGCCAACCAGATCAACAGCACATCCCAGTCACAACAGACGAGTAACGCCGGGCCCGCGCCGAGCATCGCGTCGATCACCCAGAACGGGACCGCCGCGGCCAACGCTTTGGCGGCCTCGTTCATCGAGATCAACGGCGCCAACTTCGGTGCCCAGCAGTTCTCCACAAGCAGCGTCGTGTTCATCCGCGCCACCGGAGAGGTCCGCACCGCCACCTTGGTGGCGAGCAACCAGGACTGGACCAGCAGCCGGATTCGTGTCGTCGTTCCTGCCGAGCTCTCCAACGAGACGGTCACCATCCAGGTACGCATTCGAGGCGGCAAGGAAGTGGGTGGCCTCGAATCGCCGCGATTCACCTTCAACATCGCTCCCGCCACGACCCCCCAGATCACCAGCGTGGAGCCATCGGGGGCAACCACGGGTCAGCAGGTCACTATTCGAGGCGCCAACTTCGGTGAGTTCCAGCTGAGCGGCAGCCAGGTCCTCTTCGCGGGCCCCAACTCGGTCCCCGTCAGTGCCGGCACGGCCATCCTCTGGACCGACAGCCAGATTGTCGTCATCGTCCCGGTCGGCGCCAACAGCGGTCCTGTCATCATTCAGAAGGGTTCGAGTCAGAGTTCTCCTAACGCAGCGTCCACCGCCGACGATCTGATCCTCTCAGACAACCAGGCCCCGAGGTTGATCTCCACTGCCCCGGCGAACAACGCGACCGGCGTCGACCCCCGCGTGGTGGTCCAGCTCACCTTCAATGAGAGCATGGCACCGGGAGTACTCAATACGGCCAATTACAGACTCGTCTCCGCCGTGGATAGCGCCGCAATCACCGCCGTCGTTCAGGCCGGCACCAACACCTTCCGCCTCTTTCCCGAGAAGCCCCTGCAGGGCGGCGCCAACTGGTCGCTCCAGCTCCTGGCATCCAGCTCGGGAAACAACGTCGCCGACCTGGCGGGTAACACCCTGGCCGGCATCAGCCTGTTCTTCAGGACCGCCGACGTGCCCGGCATAGGTGACAAGACCTCTCCGCTGCTGGTCAGCAACAGTCCAGCCGACGCATCGGAGAACGTGGACATCAACTCGAGCCTGGTCTTGACCTTCAACGAGCCCGTCACCTTCCCCGCCTCGGCCCTGCGGGTCACCACCTCCGGCGGAAGCATCGGCGGAACCTTCACGGTGAACCCGGCCAGCGGAACCTCCACCCTGTTCGTGATCACGCCGCCGGTGCTGATCGGCGGCATTCAGCACTTCGTCACCATCGGCAGCGGCGTCATCGACCTGGGTAACAACCCCTTCGCGGGCAAGACCTTCAGCTTCACGACTCAGAACGTGGCCGGTCAGGCCGGCAGCGACGTGACGGCGCCCCAGCTTCTCAGGTCCGTCCCGGCATCCACAACCGCAACATCCGACCCGGTCAGCCCCAACACCCAGATCTTGCTCTTCTTCAGCGAGCAGCTGAGCAGTTCAGCCCTGTCGGTGGCCAACTACCGGATCACCACCGCCGGCAGCGGAACGACCATCAATCCTGATGCAGCTACCCGGTCCGGTTCCAG
>JAJFLN010000187.1 GCA_021772705.1 Candidatus Cloacimonadota bacterium
CCTGGACGAGTTAATGGCCGTGTTTTCCCTATCCGTTCGTCATCCTTTGGAGGCCCGCATCCAGGACGACTGATTGGCCGAGTTTTCCCGATCCGTTCTTCATACTTTGGATGCCCGCATCCATAGTAGGACGAACGGATCCGGGGCCAGGGGAGACCCCCTACGGGACATGCACCCGGGTGGAGATCCGGGGACACACGACTGGACCCGAATTCGCCGTCGGCTGCCAGGCAGCACGGATACGTCAGGAATTCGGGTCCAGTCGTGTGTCCCCGGATCTCCCTTCCCCCCGGCCACGCTGGATGCTAACCTCTTCCTGGCAGTGGTTCCGTTCCATTGACAGCTTGACGGAGGCGCCCGACGGGGCGATTGAAACAGCCATGTTTACCATTGAATCGATTCATGCGAGAGAGGTTCTGGACTCCCGAGGGAATCCCACGGTGGAGGCGGAAGTGACTCTGATCGGTGGGGGCTTTGGCAGCGCCATGGTTCCCTCCGGTGCTTCCACGGGCACTCACGAGGCGGTGGAGCTCCGGGATGGCGACAAGGGCCGCTACCTGGGCAAGGGTGTCGAGAAGGCTGTGGACAATGTTTGTGATCCCATTCAGGAGGCGCTCCTCGGCCTCGACGGCCGGGATCAGGCGACGGTCGACGGCGTGATGCTCGAGCTGGACGGCACGGATGACAAGAGCAAGCTCGGCGCCAACGCGATCCTGGCCGTCAGCATGGCTGCGGCTCGCGCTGCCGCCGATGGTTCCGAAATGCCGCTCTATCGCTATCTCGGCGGTGTGGGAGCCACGCAGCTGCCCGTGCCCCTGATGAACATTCTGAACGGTGGCAAGCACGCTGACAGCAGCCTGGATTGTCAGGAACTGATGATCGTGCCCCATGGGTTCGAGTCCTTCCGGGAGGCGCTTCGCGCTGGCGTCGAGGTCTTTCACACCCTGAAAAGCATCCTCAAGAAGGGTGGCTACAGCACCTCCGTGGGCGACGAGGGTGGCTTCGCTCCAGCCTTGAAGGGGGCTCACGAGGAGGCCCTGGGCCTGATGATCCAGGCCATCGAGACCGCGGGCTACAAGCCGGGCAAGCAGATCTCCATTGCCCTCGATGCGGCGGCTTCCGAGTTCTGTGAAAACGGCGTCTATCGATTCAGCAGATCAGACGGGAAGGACATGAGCGCCGCCGACCTGACTGCCCGTTATGCTGCGTGGAAGAAGGACTATCCCATTGTCAGCCTGGAGGATGGCCTGGCGGAGGACGACTGGGCTGGATGGGCTGTTCACACCCGGGAGCTGGGCGGCAGCATGCAGCTCGTGGGAGACGATCTGTTCGTCACCAACCCCAGATTCCTGGCCCGAGGTCTCAAGGAGAACGTGGCCAACTCCATTCTGATCAAGCTGAACCAGATCGGTTCCCTCACCGAGACGGTTCAGACCGTCGACATGGCCCACAAGGCCGGCTACAGCAGTGTCATCTCCCACCGGAGCGGCGAGACGGAGGACTCCTTCATCGCCGATCTGGCAGTGGCCCTTGGAAGCGGTCAGATCAAGACCGGCTCCCTCTGCCGGAGTGAGCGGATCGCCAAGTACAACCGTCTGCTGGCCATCGAGGAAGAGCTGGGCGCCTCAGCCCGCTACGTCGATCCCTGGCCGTGATCCGATTCAGAACGAGGGAACCCGGACGCCGGTTCGTTCCATGGTGCGGAATATCTGCTCTGACAGCCGGGTCGGATCGATGGGCTTGACGACGTAGTTGGCGGCGCCGAGTTCGAAGCTGCGGACCATGTCCCGGACACTGGCCATGGCTGTCAACATGATGACCGGTATGACTCGAAGCTGCTGGTCGGACTTGATGGCCTTGCAGACACCGTAACCGTCGATGCCTGGGAGCATGATGTCCAGGAGGACCACGTCGGGACGTGTCGCCCGGACGATCTCCAGGGCCTCCTCTCCGGTCTCGGCCTCCAGGACTTCGAAACGGCCTGAGGCTTCCAGGGTCGCCCGGACCACGTTTCTGATGTCGGATTCGTCATCCACCACCAGAATCTGGTAGCTGTCGGGCCGCCGGCGCAGCTGGGTCTGGTCCTCCGAGCTCTCCGGTACCTGCAGGATATTGAAGTCATCCAGGTTCGGGTCTTCCACGATCTGAGAGACCTGGCGAAGATTGGTGACCAGCTGCTTGATCCGGCTCACGTGGCCTTGCATCCGGTCGAGCAGATCCAGGGCGTCGGGGTCGCTCTCCAGACGGTTCTCCAGCATTTCCACGCTCATGGAGAGGACTTGCAGCGGGTTGTTGATTCCGTGAGCCAGGGTGCTGGCCGCCCGATGCAGCGTCTCGAGCTTCTCTTCCTCTGTCAGCTGGTTCTGGACTTGAACGCGTTGCAGGATTCGTTTGACTCGGGCAACCAGCTCCTGAGGATTGGCCGACTTTCCCACATAGTCATCCGCCCCCTTGGAGAGGGCCTTGACCTTGTGATCGATCTCCTCCAGGCAGGTGAGCATGATGATCGGCACGCTGCCCCACTCCGGGAACTTCCTGATCGTGGCGCAGAGTTCATGGCCGTTCGTATCGGGCAGGAGGATATCCAGGACCACCACATCGGGGGACTCCCTGCGCATCGTTGCCAGCGCTTCTCCGCCAGTATGGGCCTCCAGGACCCGGAAACCGGCCCTTCGAAAGAGCGTTCCGAACAGCTTGCGCTGCATCTCGGAGTCCTCCACCAAGAGTACCTGGGGGCTTGCAGCCAGACTGCCGGTCACTGAGAGGGCTGTCGCTTCATCCTGCATAAGAGTAGCTCGAATGGTACAGGAGTCTGCCTCCGAGGCGCAAGCGAAGGAGACGGATCGGGTGCATGTCCCGTAGGGGGTCCCCTCCTCCGTTCGCCCCACTATGGATGCCCGCATCCAGGACGACTGAATGGCCGGGTCTTCCCGATCCGCTCGTCCTACTATGGATGCCCGCATCCAGGACGACTGAATGGCCGAGTTTTCCCGATCCGTTC
>JAJFLN010000188.1 GCA_021772705.1 Candidatus Cloacimonadota bacterium
TTGATAGCCGAGGATTGGGAAAAGCTGCGCGAACTGGCCAAGGCCAAAACGCCGAAGCAAGCGCCTGTGGGCCCCTCGACAAGCTCGGGACGAACGGATCCGGAATAGGCCAGGGGACCCCCTACGGGACATGCACCCGCCAGTAGGCATGGCGGCTCTGGGATCCGGGGACACACGACTGGACCCGAATTCGCCGTCGGCTGCCAGACAGCACGGTTCCCTCAGGAATTCGGGTCCAGTCGTGTGTCCCCGGATCCCCCGTTGCCCACCGGCAGGGAACTGGGAGCCCGTCGAGTGCTATGATCCAGCTGTCGCTGAGTCGAGTTCCCGTCAGATCGGGAGCTGCTGGCGACTGAATCGTGGAAGGACAGGAGGACGAGAGATGAATTTCTGGGATGATCTGCAATCGAAAGCGAAAGAGGCGGCCAAGATCGCGGGACAGACGTTTGACGATGTCAAGGAACAGGGGACCACGCAGATAGCCGTCCTCAAGATCAAACGGCAGATTTCACTCTGCGAGTCCGAGATCGAAGGACTCCAGAAGGCGATCGGCAAGCGGGTCTACGACCTCCAGCTGATCCAACCGGAGGGCTTCGCCGATCCGGAGATCCAGAAACTCTGCGGCGAGATCACGGAACAATTGAACCAGATCGCCGGCCTGGAGAAAGAGATCGTCGAGCTTCAAGACGAGTCAGATCAGCGGGCGGCAAAGGCCGAAGAGGAGCAGAAGGCAGCCGAAGCGGGCGAAGCTGCCGCAGCGGAGCCGCCCAAAGAAGACCCTCCGGCCTAGCCACAATACCCCACCCCACCCCGTTGGGGGAGCCAGCTCCCCCAAACCCCCAATGGAACTGGTGGGACTGAGAGTGCTGACGAACACTTGAATAACACACGAAAGCCTGACCTGTTCATCGGGGTCCAGGGGCCAATGGCCCCCGGCGGGAGTTCGAGGGCAGAGCCCTCGTTTTCAGACATTCCTTCCACTAATTCATGGGTATTGGATCTAGGGGCTGGTCTCTGGGCCAAGGGCCAGAGACCGCTTGCGGGGAATGGGAAACCCCCGGGCTGGGGCCCGGGGGTTGGAGTTTGCTTGCAGGGGGGCTAGTTGCCTGTGTCGATGTCGGACAGGGTGCGCTTCTGACCGCGGTTTTCCTGTGCCAGGCGGCCCATCTGTCTGCCGATGGATTCGCCTTCTGACCACTGGCCGTTGCCCATGAGCTCTTCGTGCTGGAGCCACTTGGAGTTGGGAGAGGCGAAGTTCTTCTTGTTGCCCTTCTTGATGAGATCCTTGACGGCCTTCTTGATGGCGGGTGTGGGGTCGACGCCGCTTAGGCTGATCTCGGCATCCATTCCATATTTGGCCAGGAGTGCGGGGACGATATCACCCTCCAACTCGAGGTAGGTGGCCATGTTGTTGATGAACTTGCCCGAGACCTGCTGGGTCTCCTTCTTGAGGGCAGCCTTCCAGGAATCGGGTAGATCGAGGGTGTCGATGTACTCGTGGAAGTGAGCACGATTCCGGAACTTCTGCTTCTGGATTGGCGGGCTCGAGCACGCCGTTGTCAGCAAGGCGAAGCAGACGGTCAAGATGAGAAGTCCATTGCGTGTCACTTTTCAAGCCTCCTAGAGAGATGGCTTCCTGGCGTCCCGTGCAGGACGGGAATCAACGGTTCTGAACATCGGAGAAGTCGACGTCGCTGGCGGCACGCTTCTGTCCCGTGCGCTGCTTGCGGAACTCGGCGGCCTGCTGGAAGGCATTCTGCCCCTCCGACCACTGGCCTCCATTGAGGTTTTCAGTCAGGAGCCATCGATCATTCTTGTAGAGGTTCTTCCTATCGCCGGCCTCGATGAGATCCCTGGCTGCCTTCTGGATGGCCGGACCGGGGTCCACGCCGTAAATGGAGATGTCAGCTTCCATACCGTAGCGAGCCAGGAGGGCCGTGACGGGCTCGCCCTCGAGCTCCAGATAGGGAACCATGTTGTTCAGGTACTTGCCCGAGACATTCCGGGTTTCCCGCTTCAGCAGGGTCTGCCAGGCTTCCGGGATATCGATGCTATCGATGTAGGTGTTGAACGCCTCCCGGTTGGCAAACTTCTGGTTCTGTACGGGCGGTTTGGAGCACGCCGTGGAGAACAGGGCGACACAGCAGGCGAGGGCCAGGATTGATTTGCGGCTCACAGTTTGCCTCCTCCGGAAGGGAACTTTCTTGGCAGGTTTCCGGCAATTGATTTCTTTCAGAGAGGGAATCCCCCTCCAGACATCACTACGTCATGGCACGGGGAAAGGTTGCAGCAGGGGAGGATTAGCAGGGGAGCGGCTCGGACGGAAGACAGGGATCTCGAGGCTGCGACGACGATTCCTGGTCTCCTGCCAGTGATGACGGGCGGAGGGGCCAGAAGGATAGATGCCTGTCATGGCCCAGCCAACAGAGCCCTGAAGCTGAGGGGCATCTCACCCATATGGGCAATCATTGGATCACGGAGTTCACAGGGATCGCAGAGAACACAGGGCTCAGCTAGCCATCCGGCGCCTCAAGTTAGATTCCTCCTCAACGAACCTCCGGGACCATCGAGCCATCAAGGCCTACCTCGGGGTCCGGCCTCACAGCCCCGACGGCTACTTTCTTCGTTTCTGCTCAGCTCGGCGCCCTTGACGAATCCGCATTCTGGCGTCTCGTCCGGAAGTAAGGGGCCGCGCAGGAATAAATGCGCGGAAGTCGCGCCCGGATTTGGGTCAGATTCGGCTGATTCGAGTGAGCGGGACCGGAGGCGTAGTGGGCTACGTCGAGGATTCTGCGATTCAGGAGCGGCCGAAGATGGCCTGAAGATGGGATGCGAAACTGCGTAGTAATTCTTGCGCGGGTCCTAAGCCCGTCGGGCCGCCGTGGAGCCTTCGGGACCCGGTTGAGATGGGAGCAGGGAGCCAACTTGATTACCGTGGCCCGCCTGATGGGCCACGAGAACGTCACCACCACAGCCATTTATGCCCAAGCTACCGAGGACGACTTGGCCCAGGCTGTGGAAACTTTCATGGTGGAATGAACATTCTTGTGACCTAAGGCGCAATTTCTGCTTGAAGGGCCGTCTTACTACCGACGAAAGCTTTGTTCTTCGCGCTCCGTGGTTTCGTGAGCACGGCGCGCGACGCTGGCACTGAAGCTTTGCACTGGTAACGGACTGTGGCTGGACACGGTCCTGA
>JAJFLN010000189.1 GCA_021772705.1 Candidatus Cloacimonadota bacterium
GAACGGATCGGGAAAACTCGGCCATTCAGTCGTCCTGGATGCGGGCATCCATAGTAGGACGAACGGATCGGGAAAACTCGGCCATTCAGTCGTCTTGGATGCGGGCATCCATAGTGGGGCGAACGGAGGAGGGGACCCCCTGGGTGACATGCACCCGTCGAAGGGGTGACCCCTCGACAAGCTCGGGGTGAACGGGTAGAAGCTTGCCCCAGCACAAGATCACGAGAATGCTGCACCCGCCACCGAGGGCCTGGCCCATGACTTTGAAGAGCTTCAATCAGGCAGCTGGGTCTTGCAGCTGACGCAGTAGCGGTTCTCATCCAGATCCATCAGCACGTGGCCGATTGCGCCGCAGGTGACGCAATCGGCGTCCTCATGCTCGATTGAGCCCGCCCAGGTCCCATCTCCGTAATAGAAGCCATCAGTAAAGCCGCTCGTGTCCAGTTCGTCACCGCAGTCAGGGCAGACGGTGTGCTTGGGAACGACCATGGCGTACCTCCGGGAATGGCGCGATCAGCAGTTGGCGCAGCTACCCGAGCCGAATCAGTCCGAGAGTACCCAGTTCAATCGACCATCCTTGAGCCGGGTAAGCATGAGGATTTCCGCGCGCTGTAGGGCCATGAGATGAGCCCGTGTCTTCTCGAAGCTCAAATCGGTGTAGCGGGCGACGGTCCGGGTTGAAGCCCCCCGGAAGCGCTCCACAATCCGCATGATCTTCTTGCGATCAGGGTGGTCCAGTCCAGCCAGAACCTTGTCTCTCAGAGCGCGGCCCTGGGGTCCCGTCACCATCTGGGCCTTTCTGGCCTGAGGATACCGGAAGGGCCAGCGCTTTCGAGTGCTGCCCCAGAGAGCGTCATACTCGGCCACATAGGATCGGACCACATCCTTTTCGGAGCTGTCCCGCTCGGAATCGAAGACCGCCAGGTTCTCGAAGTTCCGCCGCTCCGCCGTGCCGGACCAGTTGTACGAACCTGCGGCCATCAGGCGCCGATCGACGATGGCCAGCTTGTGGTGCAGCAAGGGATTCCGGAAGTGTACCAGCGCTGGCTTGGCGTACTTCGGGGGCTGACTCTTGTCTTGCGGAGAATCCCACCCGTAAGAGTTGTTGCGCCACTTGTAGCGAACTTCCAGGTTACTCATCCTCCGGGTCCGAGCCTCTTCCTCGAGCCAGGGCCCCATCACGTGCATACCCCGCTCCTCAGCGGAGATCTGTGTCTGATCCATCATGACCCGCACATGAACGCCGGGCCGCTTCTGCGCGATGTTGACCAGATGCCGCGCGAGTCGCCGGGACGTGAAGCTGAACATGGCCACATCGATGGACTTCCTGGCTCGCCACAGCATGGTCTCGATCGCGCGATCGATCCGGACGTTGTCCTTCTCGTTGGCCGGCTCGGCGTTGAACAGGACCGTGAGATCCTCGGCCGGCGGATCGAACTCGATGTATCTCTCGGGCCTGCAAGGCCCAATCCGGCAGGCTCCATACTCGTTCCAAAGCCGGGCAAACTCCTCGGCGAACTGCTGGCCCAGACTCTCATCATCCCGGAACACGAAACGACTCTCGGCGAAGACCCGGTCGGAGCTCCTGGAGATGTTGGCGGAGCCGAAGAACCCGTCCTTGGGAATCCTGCTGCCTGGCCGATAGAAGATTCCGAACTTCTCGTGCATCGTCCCGTAGATCATCTCGCCCTTGCTCGACTCGCTTGCCCTGCCGCCGTTTGCCATCAGATCCTCGGTGATCTCTCGCAACTGGAACCTCTTGGCTGCTTTCTTTCCGGCCTTGGCGATCTTGGCCCGGGCCATCTTCTTGAAATCGCCCCTCATGACGCCGGTCCAGGACGCCACTCCGTCGAGCAGAACCTTGACCGTGATTCCTCGGTTCAGTGCCGCATCAATGAGCATCGCCTGGTACTCCGTCCAGGTCAGGGCGTACATGCAGACCTTGATGGTCCCCCCCCGGGGGGTCCTCTGAATGAGATCCTTCACTGCATTGTTCGGAACCGGATCGATCTTGGTTCCATCCATCAACTCAATGGTCCGGTTCCGATTCGGCGCGGCGAATCCTCCGTCAGGCGAAAACAGCACTGTCAACTCGCCAGCCAGGCCGATGGACACGGCAAGAGAGAGCAGAACCGCGGACTTGATGAAGTGTTGAGCGAATCGAGGGATCATGCTTTCACCAGCCTTTTGACAAGGTTACAGATTGGAACTGGGACACCCTAGCACATTGCCACGTCACAGTTCGGGCCTTGGTCCATCGGGCCCTCCAGGTGCTCGCAGCGCGGGTCAAGGCGTCTGGTCCGGAGTTCACCTATGGCCGCGAAACCCCATATCAGGGCGCTGGGGGCAGCCGGCATGACGCTGGCGTCCCTTCATGGCCGCCAGCCCCGTGATCTTCGCAGTCTCGGGTATCCCTCCGACGTGGACGCAGTTTGGATTCGGATGGTAGACATCCCGTTCCGTCGAGGCGGTGAACAGATCGGACCACCAGCTCTCGATCTCCAGGGGAGAGTTCTCCGGGTCCGGCGCCGGCTGGAGCCACACCGGAGCAGTCCAGACCCGGGCCTTGTGCACCACATCGCCCTGCTGCTTGACGTGCAGGAACAGATACCGGTATCCGCCGTCATAACGGACTCCGCCAATGCGGTTCCAGCGCCCGGGAGCCACGTCGCCGGATTGCTCGACGGAGGCCACGGGAGCGGCCCATTCCTGGCCGCCGACCTCATCCATCCAGACCTGGACCTGATACCGGGCGTCGGGCTCGTCGTCGTCGGCGATCCGGAACTCGATGTTCAGCTCGCTCCCGGTCTCGGGAGGGGGTGAGATCACATCCCCGCCCAATCTGCCGTTGACCCGGTACTGGACTCGCAGGTTCCGATCTTCCGTGGCATAGACCCTCCGCTGGCGCAGGGCATCGAGCAAGGAAGACCGGCTCAGGCGAGGCGCCAGGACGCCGGTCCGGACCTCCGTGACCGTTCCCCAGGTGGCGTAGTGATTGTCCTGGTTCCCCGTGGGAGCCAGCTTCACGCCCCGGTTCAGATAGGCCAGCCACTCCCGGTACTGAACCCTGGGCTTGAATCCGGTGCTCTTGAGGTCGTGGGGGCCGTTCAAGATCTCCATCAGGACCGCGTGGGGCTTCCAAGCGTGGAGCCAGGCGGCAAAGGAAGGAAAGTCGTCGAGCCCATACTCCTTGCTCTTGTCTCGCAGCAGCCGTGGGTGATTGAACTGGACGATGGCCGGCTTGCCCAGCGAGTCCCGGTGTCGCGGCAGCCAGCTTCGCAGCAAGTGGTGGTACTTGCCATTCCAGACATCGATGACCTGCGTCACCTCGTAGACATTGACGTGATTTCCGCTGGAGATGGACGAAAACTCCTGCCCATAAATGGCGATGAACTCGCCGTCACGGCTCATCCTCTGGGCGGCAGGAATCAGGGCGTCCCGATCCGGGCCGACATAGAGCGAGCTATCCTTGCCGATCAGGAGGCCATCCCGTCTGTCCCCGGCGTAACCTTCTGCCCATCGGTGGCTGTGCTCGGTCAGAGCCAGGAAGTCCAGACCACCCTGCTCTCGAGCATAACGATATGCCTCCTCGGGCAGACCCACGCCATCGCTGTAGGCGCAGTGGCTGTGCAGATTGCCGAAGTAGACCGTCAGGTCCCCCGAGCCAGCTGCCATGGCCGGTACAGAGGACAGAAGCCAGGCAGAGAGAACGAAGAAGAGGGCGCGACGGGTCATGAATCTGTCCTGTCCGATTCGGGCGACAGGCCCGCCTCCGCCTGAATCCCGGGGGGAGCCTGCCGCAGTCCATTTACCACAACCTGCTCGACCTCGCCTACATCCAGCCCGACCAGCTCGTGCAGGACGCGCAGCTCCTGATCGACTCCGGAGCCGAAGATGCAGAAGTCGTCGGAGTTGACCGTCACCCGAACGTCTTCCTGGAGCAGACGACGAATGGGCAGCTCCTGAAAAGACGGGACGACTCCGAGGCGCACGTTGGATGTGGGACACGTGTTGAGTGTCACTCCCCTGGCCGCCAGCTCCCGGACCAGACCGGGATCCTCGATGGCCCGGATTCCGTGCTGGACAGCCGAGACCTGGAGCACGTCGATGGCTTCCCTGACCGACTCCGGCCCGGCAAGCTCTCCCGCGTGGGCCTTTAGCTTCAGCCCCGCCTCGGCGGCCCTTCGGTAGAGAGGCCCAAAGGCCGAGGCCGGTGTCTTGCGCTCGTCGCCGTAGAGATCGACGCTGCCGAGAAAGCCCTCCACGTCGAGAGCCTTGTCGAATTCAGGCGACAGCTCGTCCGGAGGCCACTCCCGGTTCAGGCCGGCCTCGAAGCAGACTGTCAGACTCTCAGCTACCCGGGTTCTCTCCTCGATCAGCGCCCTGGCGAACTCGGACATGGTGAACCCGCTATAGCGGGGGATGAGCATATCGAAGCTGACCTCGGCATAGACCACCCCTTCCCGGACCAGCCGGTCCAGGGTGCCCCGGGCCATCTTCATCACGTTCTCCAGGGAGGTCATGAAGGGCAGGATGACGTTTCGAATGTAGCCGGAGAACTCGGAGAAGTCGTCGAAGTGATTCGGTGGCCGAACCAGGGTGGTTTCCGCGAGTTCGTCCATGACCTCCAGGGGCATGGAGAGCAGCCCGTGGGCGTGAAGCTCGGTCTTGGGGACGGCAAGCAACCGGTCCCCCCCGGCCCCGGAGGCCGTGAGGCCGGTCTCCAGATCCTCGCTCCAGCCGTATCGGCCGTTCCGGGAACCGGCCATCACAGGCTACCCAGTGGATCGCACTGAGATAGCGCCCGAAGCAGGTCGGTGACGCTGACGATTCCCGCCAGCCTTCGGTTGTCGATGATGACGACTCGGTGGACCCGCCAGGTCAACATGCTCTCGGCGACCCGGTAGATCGGCGTGTTGGAAGTGACGGAGATCAGGTCCTTGGTCATCAGATCGGCGACGGTCAGTCCTTCCAGCGCATCCAGGTGGCCGTTCTTCTCCGCCTCTGCCAGGAGCTGCCGATTGGAGCTGGTGAGGAACCGGGAATCGGATCGCTTCGGCCCCCCTTCCGATGTGGACGGAAAGAGGAGGTCCGACATGGAGATGACCCCCACCACGTTCATCTCGGCGTCGATGACAGGCCCGCCTGTGATCTTGTTCCGCTTCAGGTGAAGCGCAGCTTCCCTGGCCGCCATTCCAGAGTCGACGCTCACCACGTCCTCGGTCATGACATCCCGTGCCCGAAGCTTGTGGATGGGAGTGCCTCTGGCCATGGAACGCCGGTTCAGTCCCTGGAGTCGACCGGGCCGGTACGCCGGCGGCTATTCCTGGAAGACGTGGCCGGCTCTTCGCCCTCCTCGGAGCGGCAAGCCTTGCAATAAGACTGAGGCGTCTGCTTCTGAGGAACCCCCAGCTTCTTCCAGCCAAAGTCCCGCACCACAGCCTCCATGTCCGTTGCCTTTCGGCCGCAGTTGTCACACTGGGCCAGCAGCTGATAGGACCGCTTGCGGTTGGGCCGTTTCTCGTCCCGGCAAGCGATGCAGTGCGTCTCCGGCGCCCGCTTTCCCGCGAGGCCGAACTTCCTCCAGCCGAAGACCTCCTCGATGGACTCCACATCGGAGGCCGTGGCATCACAGGTCGCACAGACAGCTTTCAGTTCATAGACCATGGTAGTCAGCTCCCGCCCCTGTGCACTCTTGCCTTCTCGAGAGCAACGCCCACCCTACACGGCCCACGATCCTCCGGGCAAGTGCTCCTCCGCCGTCGGGCACAGACCTGACGGGCGGTGAATCGCTTCACCTGGCCAGCTCTACGGCCCGGGCGATGACCTCCTGCTCCGTCCAGGCATGGAGAATCCCCTTCTGCCGCTTCACAAGATCCCGGAAGCCGGCGACGGAGGAGCCCTCTTCCTTCAGCTCGTCCAGATCCAGGTAGATCCGGCCCTGTTCGACGCCGATGACGGCTGTCTCGCCGTCCCGGTCACCCCTGGCGTCGAGAAGCCTTCCGAGCTTCTTGCCCCAGGCGTCTCGATTGACTCTGACGCCATCCTCGGGGCAGACACCATGGTCGGCCGTGAGGGCGATCAGATAGCCGCCGTCCCCGGCGGTCTTCTTGAAGTAGGCCTCGCAACGTCGAAGCAGACTGTCTACCTCCGCCAGGGCTTCCTGGTAGGCGGGGTGATCGTGGCCCAGGTGGTGGCCCACGTTGTCAGTGGTCTTCAGGTTGGCATAGATCAGGTCGGGAATGTCGTCCTGGCCCACGCCCTCTCGGACCATCATCTGCATCAGGTTGTCTGTCTGAAACCGGGCAAACTGCCGGGTCAAACGGACGCGGCCGGGAGTGGCGGCGTCGAAGCCGTGGGCCATCAGCTTTCCATTCTTGTAGAGGTCCGAGACGTGCTTCCGGGCCACGTACTCGGGAATCCGGTAATACCGTTCGTCGGTCACGTGGGCCCCTGACTTGGAGTCGTAGTAAACGACGATGTCCTTGTCACCGCCAGGGAAGGAAGCGCCGTGGCCCGCCATTCCGATGGCGGCATAGTCGGCGAACACCTGAGAGATCACGACGGAGCGATTGCCCATGAGCCGGTCGTACCAGTCGGCCAGGGTGGGGACCAGCAGCCGGTTCGGCTCGGCGCCCCCGTCGGCGGACCGGAGAATGATCGCCATCTTCTTGCCCTTGGCGATCTTGTTTGCCACCACCCCGTGTCTCGAAGGGGTCGCCCCCGTACCGATCGTGGAATGGGTCACTGCTGTTGCGCTGGGCAGGTAGTCGAGCTGGCAGTTCTCGAACCAGGCCCCGCGACGCCGCATTCGATGAAGCGTCGGCATCGTCTTGGCGAACCGCATGACATCGGCGTATCCCGTCTGGTCCATGACAACAGTCAGAACCACCTTGGGTCGACTGGCACCTGCCTGGAGAACCTCGTCCCAAACCCGTCCCTCCATTCCTGGTGGAGGCGGGGATCGAAGGGCCCGGGTGACCGTGGCCGTCAGGTCCTGAGGCCGGGCCCGCTTCTTCACGGTTCGAGCCTTGACGATCTTCGGTCCGTAGAGCATCAGGGGCGTATGCACGTCGTAACGCCAGGGGGAGCCGTGATCGAATGAGACCGCGCCGGAAGACCAGTAGTAGCCTGGCCTGGGCACATAGACGACCTGACCCGCCACAGCGGGGGCATACCCACGGGCGAACATGTTCAGGAACTCCTGCTCATCGGCCTTTCCGGCTGCCGCCAGGGCCTTGGGGCCAGGCCGGGTCCGATTCAGGACCTCCTCGGGTACGTCATAGGGGTCCTCGGCGTGCGCTGATGAGGACAGGATCAGTAGTGCCATTGTGAGGGCGCTCATCCATCGCCCGGTGATCTGGTATCCCATCTTCTGCTCCTGCCTCTCCGCCGTTCTCGCCGCTATCCTGCTCTGGGAAAACTTCCTCTGGCGATGACTGTCAGAGCAGCTTACCGATTTCATCGGCCTTCATGAGGGCCTCGAGGGCCTCTCTCAGCTCGATGCGGGTCCCAGCGGGACGGTCGTTGAGGAGTAACTCCTGGCCATCCTGAACGAGTCTTCCGAGCTGTCGGGGCTCATCGCCCCTCGACTTGGACTGGATG
Organism: Candidatus Cloacimonadota bacterium; assembly: GCA_021772705.1. GTDB lineage: Bacteria > Muiribacteriota > UBA6191 > JACPRK01 > JACPRK01 > OFTM100. The sequence continues at coordinate 7,606 of JAJFLN010000189.1, forward strand.
GTGATCTGAATTCCACCTAGCAGGGTTGCGTTGGCCTTCAGGTCCACTAGAAAGGCCGCGGCATCGGCCATGGTGGCCTGTGTCAGATCCTTGGCCTTGTTGGCCACTCTCTTTCCGAGGGTCCTCTTCTCCCAGCTCATGCTGCCACCTCATCCATTCTCCGGCAAAGTCCCACCAGCGTCACGCAGGGGTAGTCGATCCCTACAGGCAGAACCAAACCGTAACTCCCCGCATCCTAGAGGATCGGAGCTCTCGTCTCAAGCGACGAAACGAAGACCGAGCAGCACTTCGGGGCGGACCCGTCAGAGAGCCACGCTCCGGGAATCGGGGGGCAGCACGTCCCGCCGCAGGGATTCGAGATAGAGCAGTCTCTTCACCCGGCCGGCGAGGCAAGACAAGGTCAGAGGCTTCTCCAGGTAGTCACTGGCCTGCAGCTCCCCGCCTATCAGTTCCTGGGGGTCGACGGGCACGGCCGTCAGCAACAGGACGGCAGGCTCCCCCAGGCTGGGCTCGCTTCGGAGCCACTTCAGCACTTCCAGCCCCCCCATGCCGGGCATGATCACGTCCAGAATAATCAGGTCGGGGTGATGCTCCAGGGCCATCTGAATTCCCGAGACGCCCCCGCCTGCCTCGATGACATCGCAGCCCCACTTGGAACCGCAGCTCTTGACGATCTGCCGCAAGTCCACCTCATCATCAATAATGAGTATGAGGGGGCGCTCCCGGCGCCGGCTAGCGACAGGGCTCGACTGAACTCCCAGAGACTCGCCGATGATTCCATCCCGCCTCGCCTCGAGAAGGGCCATCGCGTCGCGCAGTGCGCCGGCCATGAAGGGCGCTCTGAACCGAATCTGTACCTGAGGCGAGACCGGGCCGCCGGGACGCTTCTTCCGCCAGTAGAGGAGAAAGATCGCGCGATCCTCATCGGCCAGACCCTTGGCGAACTCCTCGCCTCGCAGGTCGAGCTGCTCCAGATCCCCGGCTGTGGTCTCGCTCCCTGCTTTACCCAGAGCGGTCACCATTTGTTGCAGAGCCTCCGCTTCCGCCAAGAGCTCCGCTGCTTCGATCGTCACCTGATTCCCCTCCCAAGAGTATCCTGCACTCAGGATATATGCCGCGCCTCTCGGACCGTCAAGTCAGGCTCGAGACCGATCGCTATCTCATGGTTCGAAATGGCGTGCGAGTCTGCGCCGACCGCCGTACATTTGAACCGACCCACGCGCTGGAGACGGTCTCTCCCCGCTCTCCGGCGCCCGCTTGCTGTACCCCCCCCTTCGAGGCCCGGAACGCCGCGACTGGCGGCCCGGGCCCCCTTTTTGCCCAGAATCCAAGCTCGCAGCCGGGCAGGTCCTGGCCGCCGATCGGAACTCCTGGGAATGGCGGAACCGCCCGCACCGGGATCGACGAGACGCGGACGGTACCGGAGGGTACCTGCGAGTGCAGGTGGATTGCCGGGCTACCAGCGAGCGGAGTGCCGGTTGAGAGACGAACCGTCAGGACCGACAGGCCCGCCTTGGTTGGTGGCATCCGTGCCTGGGGTGGTGGCATTGATTCCGGGGCCGAAGCTTCCCCAGCTACCGCAGATGACCATCTTGAATGGAGTCTGTGGGCAGGGCTGCAGTGCGTTGTCGGAAGCGGCGACGGCAGCACCATGAATCCAGCCGGTGGGGAACCCTCCGTTGACGATGGGGTCCGTGCCTGCGCGCCGGTTACCAAGACCGGCCACGACAGCCAAGTACCGGCCACCGAATCCGATGGCCGCCCCGGAGTGAGCCGTATCGACGCCGCCGCCCGTCACGTCCAGGTAATCGTCAGGCACGTTCTGAATCTCGGCGCCGTAGTACCTGGACAGAGCGGTGGCACAAACCCAGACCTTGTCGTCGCGAATGACCGAATTCAAGGGACCGGTCTGCGTATTGTTGACAAAACCCAGGGGCGGCGAGGCCGTTGGCTGACTGGTCGAGTCCGGGATGGCTCCCGGAATCTCTGTGGGTGTCAGTTCTGTCGGAATGTTCTCCGTCGATGTGATCTTCCCCGTCCGAGTGGTGAATCCCCAGGCGGATTTGCAGCTCTCGGCGAAGGCGATGTTGGTCGTCTCCCAGACGCCCCAGGCATTCTCGATTGTCTGCAGCTGCTTCAGGCAGGTGGATCGCCGGGATGTTTCGGCGAAGTTTTGGTACTTGGCCAGTCCTGCCGATGCCAGGACACCGATGACGATGACCACAATCAACAACTCGATGACGGTAAAACCCTTACGCGACTGTCGACCCTTCACGATGCTGTCCCCTTCCTCCTCGAGCCAGCTTCCAACCGGCGAAAGGAAAGCGCAAACCAGGGCTGGATATTGCTGGGTGACCCGCCCAGCGTCAGCCTCATGCTGCTTCGATAGTAAACTCCCCGGGTTCGAGTTTACGACAGCTGGCCACGAAACGGCATGGATCAACGGAAAAAGATCCAAAAAACTCAGGAAAGCACCTGACATGGGCAGAGATGGGGGGCCAGAGTTCCAGACAGGCGGAAGTCCTCCAGCGCGCCGGACAGAACTCCAGTTCGGGCTCGGAGCGGAATAGGAGGCAGTCAGAACGGACCGCTAGGGACCACTCCGAGGCCTCAGCCGGTAGAGCCGGAGTGGCTCTCCCGTGTAGTAGCTTTCGAGCATCCGGAATGCCCCCATCTCCCGGCTCCCGGTAAACGTCTCCGGATATCGGTTGACCAGGCTCCCCAGCTCTCGCTGTCGCAGAAGCAGCAGATGTGTCGGCCGATGCAGCTCCAATCGGCTCGAGATGTCCTCAACCGGTACGCCGACAGGAAGGTTCAACGTCCCCAGGTGGTTCTCCAGAGCCAGAGTGTCGGCCACCCTCCCCAGGACCAGGGCGGTCCCGGGTTCTCGACGGATCAGAGTCCCCACTTGCCGGGCGCAACCCACCACGGTATGCCTCCTGTCGACGTACCACCGGGCCCAGCCGGAGAGCTCGAGACCGGTGGCCGCCGCCAGCAGCGTCAGTAGTCCGATCTTCCTCAGCTTCGCCCCCGGCACTCTCCAGGCCAGGTGAAAAGCCGTTCCCGCCAGGGCGCAGGCAGCGGGCAAGAGCATCAGGTGGTATCTGAGAGGGCGGTAGGCCGTGACGGCCAGAACGGCCAGTGCCATCAGAAACCAGAGCGCGAAGAACAGGAGCGCCGGGTCCAGGAACAAGCGGCTCCAGGTCCCTTCCGCCGTGCTGGCTTGTGGACGATCTCGATGATGGAACTGGAGTAGAACCGCGCCGAGTCCCGTAGCCACGACTCCTCCCGAAAGGGCCACCAGCACCGGCCAGTGGACCCAGAGCGCTCCTTCTGTCAGGAACAGTGCTGTACGACCGATCAGGTCTCCCAGACCGCCGGACCGCTGCCCGGCCAGGCGAGTCAGCTGATAGGCGGCCTCCTCCCCGCCCTGGGGCAGCCAGAGCCGGAGCGCCAGTCCGCCGGCGGCGGCTGCGGCGCCGGCCCACGAAAGCAGCAGAGACATGGCCGAGACCTTGCCAGAGGTCTGCCCGGTCCGCCGCTCCATCCACCAGATCGCCGCCCCATGTACGGCTGCCACGGGCAGAAGGGCCAGGGCCGAGAGCTTCACGGCGCAGGCAGCCGCAAAGACCAGCCCCCCGGAGATCGCCAGTGCCTGACGTCCCAGCCGATAGGCAGCGAGCAACAGCAGCACGGACAGCAGGGTGAGCGATAGATAGGGCACCTCCGTCAAGGCCAGCCGGCTGTACATGACCAGGGGGAAGTTCACGGCCAGCAGCAGAGCCGCGGCGAAGGCTCCGGCATGGCCCAGGCATGGCAGCAGGGCCAGAAACAGGAACGGCGGCATGGAAGCACCCAGGAGAGCGGGCGCCGTCCGGGCTGCCGACAGCGAGACTCCCAGACATGCGAATGAGAGTCGCTGCAGCAAAGAGAACAGCGGCGTCACGACGATCGGATTCAGCCCCTCCTCCGTGAACCAACCTTCGCCCAGAGCATGCCGCCGGGCGTTGCGGCTGTACCAGCCCTCATCGGACAGGAAGGCGCCGGAGATCTGAGTGGAGCCCTGTCGCCCCAGTGCCGCCACCGGTGGGTCCGCGTCCAGATCCGGGAGCCGCAATCCCAGAGAGAGAACCGTCAGAAGGAGCACCGTCAGAACTGACCGGCCTCGGCCTCGACCGTGGCCATCCGAAGCAGTTACCGATGGGTCCGCAACGCCGTCACCGGGCGTCAGCCTGTCCTGTCTGAATTCGTTGATACCCTTTGCCGTGTCAGGACCGGTGGAACTCTGTTCCGCCGCGAGAGTTCACTGAGCTACTCATCCGAAGATCCACCGGCATTATCTCCTGTAGGTGAGGTGTTGTCCACCGAGGTGAGGCGGCCTCATCCACTCCCGGCCTCAGGGTGCAGTATAACGTCGGCTCCGGGGGCCGCCGGGCGACGGACCTCTGTTGTCAGGAACAGGCAATCTCGCCCGCCGGGAGTCTCCGTTGTAAGATCAGAATCGATGGCATGGAAGAAGTGGTTCCTGGGCGTCCTGGCCTTGACCCTGGCGAATGGGATTACGGGAAAGATCGCGCTACTGCTCGCAATTCCTCCCGGACACGTGTCGTCCGTCTGGCCACCCGCGGGCATTTCCCTGGCGGCAGTGTTGCTCTGCGGCCCCCGGATCTGGCCGGGAGTTTTCTTCGGGTCCCTGCTTCAGCACCTGATGATCGCCCGGGATCCAGTGAGCGGGTTCTCGGTGACCTTTGGTTCCGAGACCGCCGTCGCCGTGGCCATCGCTGCCGGAGCGGCGCTTCAAGCCCTCGTGGCGGCCGGGATGCTGCGCCGTCTATCGGTCAACGCAACCCGGCTGGATGACGGCCACGACGTATTTCAGTTCGTGCTGTTCGGCGGCCTGGCCGGAGGGCTGATCAGCTCCACCCTGGGCACCGCGGCCCTCTGGTTCGGGGAGATCATCGGAGCCGGTCTGTTCATGCAGGTCTGGACTACCTCCTGGGTAGGAGAGTCTCTCGGTGTGATGCTCGTGGCCCCGCTGGTGATCGCCTTTCTGGCTCCTTCGGGCGAGTGCTGGAGCGGAAGGAGGTTGATGGTCTTTGGCCCCCTGCTTGCCACATTCCTGATTGCCGCTGGCATCACGTGGATCGCTCACCTGTCGGAGACGAACGCCATTGCCGTCCGGTTTCAGGCACAGGCTGCCAGCCTCAGCAGACGAGTTCAGTCGGTCTGGCGAGGCCATGAAGCTCTCGTCGCCTCCTCCGCCGCCCTGTTCGAAGCAGCCGGCGAGCTGGACCGGGATCAGTTCAGGCGCTTCTCGAGACGGATACTTTCGGAGAACCTGGGTATCGTCGCTCTTCAGTGGGCGCCGCGTGTTCCGGCTGGGGCGAGCTCCCTCCGGGCCGCCGAGATGCGAGCAGCAGGATTGCCGGAGTTCCGCATCACCGAGTTCACTCCCGAGGGTGATCTGGTTCGAGCCGCCCACCGCCCGGACTACTACCCAGTCATCTACGTCGAGCCCCTGGAGGGTTTCGAAAGGACCCTGGGATTCGACGTTGCCTCCGAAGAGCGACTCCGTCGCACGGCGGATCGCTCCCGGGAGACGGGAAAGGTCGTCGCCTCGCCCTCGCTGCGGCCAGTCAGCTCTCGTGAGGGGCAGAACACGATAGCCCTGGTGCGTACGGTCTTCACTGGCGCCGCGGCACCGGGCAGCCCGGGTTCAGGACAAGGAGAGGAGCCCCTGGGACTGGTGCTGGGAATATTCCGGGTTCCTCGAATGGTCGGCGCCGCCCTGGCCCTGGAGAGCTGGCACGGGTTTCGACTTTCAATCCTGGATCTGGACGAACGGCGCCGTCTCATCTACCAGCAGGATACGACCGTGGCCAGTCACGCCACATCGGAAGAGGCCGGTCAGGCTGGCTTGCGTTACGAGACGGTGCAGACCTTCGGAGCTCGCCGATGGCGCCTCAGCTTCGTGGCGACAAGTGAGTACATTCGCGATGAGTACACCTGGCAGCCTTACGGAGTCCTAACGGCAGCCATGACGTTCTGCGGGTTTCTCACGACATTCCTCATGGTCCTCACGGGCAGGACGAGCCGTATCGAACAGCTCGTGGAGGAGCGAACCGAGGAGCTGCGAACGACCAACGAGAACCTGGAACTCGAGGTGGATAGACGGCAGCAGACCGAGGGCGAACTCCGCGCCGCCCGTGACCAGGCGCTGGAGGCTTCTCGGGCCAAGTCGGAGTTCCTGGCCAACATGAGCCACGAGATCCGTACTCCCGTCAACGCTATCATTGGTTGTGCCGACCTGCTCTGCGAGGGAGACCTGGACAGCGAGAACCTGCAGCTGAGTGAGCTCGTCCGCGCCGGCGGCCGGGACCTGCTGCATGTGATCAACAACATACTGGACTACTCCAAGATCGAGGCCGGGAGACTGGAACTGAACTCCCAACCCTTCGACGTGAACTCCACGGTTCAGAGTGTGATTCAGTTGATGTCCCTCCGAGCAAGAGAGCGGGGACTGAAGCTCGAGCTAGATTTACCGTCGCCCACTACACAGCTGGTCGTCGGAGACGAGGGAGTGCTGAGGCAGATCCTGCTGAACCTGATCGGGAATGCCCTCAAGTTCACTGAGGAGGGTCAGGTAACGGTGAGGGTCATCCAGTCGAATGAGGACGACTCTTCCATCCGTTTCCGGTTCGAGGTCATCGATACGGGGATTGGCATCCCGGAGGACATCCAGCCCAGACTGTTCGAGAAGTTCTACCAGGCCGATGGTTCGACGACCAAGCAGTACTCCGGAACAGGCCTGGGCCTGGCCATCAGCAAGCAGCTGGTGCAGCTGTTGAACGGTGAAATCGGGTTCACGAGCCGGCCCAGCCGGGGCTCGACCTTCTACTTCGAGCTCATCCTTCAGAGCCTGCAGGAGGCATGGGAGTCGGAATCGGAGTCACTCGAACCCGAGCTG